>JAIBHQ010000240.1 GCA_020028595.1 Nitrospirota bacterium | reverse complement strand
TAACCGGGATGCTTGGGCAGCATCTCCGGATTGGCGAAAGCCAGCGACGCGACAAATCCGAACACGAACGCGACGATCACGGTGATCCAGAATGGCTTCATGGGACACCTCCTGGTGAAGCTTCCATATACCTGTGGCGTAACCCGCCGTAGCGGATCCTCCTTTCTGTGAAGGCGGGTGAAAACAAACCGGCCTTCCCGGGCATGTAAAAGCCCAGGAAGGCCGACACGTGTTGCCTTGCGGTGAACTTCGAGAGATGTGGGCCGCTACCCCGGTTTCATGGCGCGCCCCGCTTCAATCACAATTCGACTTGTCCAGTGTGCGACGCGGATCGCCGGCCGTCAAGACCGTGGCGGTACGTAGGCGTTCCAGGCTTGGGGCTATAGGCTATGGGTGATAGGCAATGGGCAAGACCGACCCACCGGATGCTTCTTTGCTTCATCGCATCTCTACCTATAGCCCATCGCCCATTACCCATCGCCACTAACCCTCATCCTATCGCCTCGTGCCTGGGCGAAGCCTTGACACGCCGTCCCGGCTTCCACAGAATGCGCGCTAGACAAAGGAGAAACCATGAAGAGCGAAATTCTCTATCCCGGCGCCTTTCCGATGGCGCGCGTGCAGTTGGCCGCGGGGGAGAGCCTCAAGGCCGAATCGGGCGCCATGGTGTCGATCTCGACGACGATCGACGTCGAAAGCAAAGTCGAAGGCGGATTGCTGAAAGCCCTCTCGCGCAGAGTGCTGACCGGCGAGCATTTCTTTTTCCAGACCCTGCGGGCGGTGCGCGGAGCCGGCGAAGCGTTGCTGGCGCCGACGGTGCCCGGCGATATCGTCATCATCGAGCTGGATGGTGTGCACGAGTATCTCGTGCAGAAAGACGGGTTTCTCGCGGGGTCGGAGCAGGTCAGGATCGAAAGCAAAATGCAGAGTAACAGCCATCTGGTGGCCTGGACGGCCACGACGTCCTACAAGATCGAAAAGGCGGCCAGCGGATGGATTTCCAGCTTTACGTCGGGTGAAGGTTTCGTATGCCGATTCCGGGGCCCCGGCCTGGTCTATCTCCAGAGCCGCAATCCGCAGGGCTTCGGCAGCTGGATCCGCCAGTTCATACCGACCTCCGAGTCATGATTGATTCATTGTTCATTGGATCATTTTTTCATTGATCAATGAGTCAATGGAAAAATCATCAATGAATCAATTCTCGCGCAATGCCCTGTGTTTCGGTTCTGATCTGCCGGGACAGGGGATTCCGTCCCATGTCGACACGACACCGGAAGGTCTTGCCCTCACATTTTTCGATCAACGCAGTCAGCCTCCCGTGCCGTTCGATCAGCTCTCGCTGGAAGCGGGCGGCTTCGATCACGATCAGCTTGTCGTGAAGTGGACGCAGGGCGGCGCCAGCCGCACGCTCTATATTAAGGATGCCGCCGTGATCGCGGCGTTCCGCCACGCGGCTCCGCCGGAACTGCTGGCCCATTTCGATCGGGCCGCGGCGTCCGTTCGACAGGTGCGCACCACCCGGCGCACGGTCCTGCTGGCGGTGGCCGGATTGCTGGTGACGCTGGGTTTGGGGGCGTGGTTCGGGTCGGACGCGCTGGCAACCTGGGCCGTCAGCTTGATTCCACCGGAGTGGGAGAAACAGATCGGCGAATCGGCCATGAAAGATGTCCTCGCGCAACAGGAAGTCGTGCGGGAGGGCCCGGTCGTCGACGCCGTCAGGGAGATGACGACGCGGCTGACCGAACAGATCGCCGACAGCCCCTATCAGTTTACCGTCACCGTTGTGAAGAGTCCCGTCGTGAACGCCTTTGCGTTGCCGGGCGGGTCCGTCGTTGTGTTCACGGGACTGGTCAAGGAAGCGAAAAGCCCGGAGGAGGTGGCCGGCGTGCTGGGGCACGAGATCAACCACGTGCTCCAGCGGCATGGAATGGAGCGGATCGTGAAAACGCTCGGGGTCATGGCGGTCGCGGCCATCGTGTTCGGCGATCAGCAGGGCTTGATCGGACTCGCCAGGCAATTGGGCGTCGAGATCATCACGCTCAAATACAATCGGGACCAGGAAACGGAAGCGGACCTCACCGGCCTGAGATTGTTGCACAAGGCCAAAGTGGATCCCGCCGGCATGATCGCGTTTTTCGAGCGATTGGCTCAATCGGAGAAAGAGACGCAACGCGTCGAACTGCTCTCGACCCACCCCATGAGCGCCAGGCGGGCCGGGCAACTCAAAGCCGAACTGCAAGCCCTGCCGAAATTCCTGCCGGAGCCGTTCGCGTTCGACTGGGAGAAGGTCCAGGCGTCGATCAAATCCAGCGACGCGCCGCCCAAACTGTAAGGGCAGGGTCGCGCAAGGCAGTTTTGCCATCCCGGAGGTTTCTTGGTACAGTTCCCGCCATGCGAACAGGAATCAGCCTTAAGATGAGGCATTATTTACAGGCACTGCCGGTACTTGTGTTCATGGCCACGATTGGGGTCCTGCCGGTGCATGCCGCTTCCCCGCAGCCTGAGGTCTGGGTTGAGGCCGAGGGTGTCGTGGCCATGGGGCAGGACACCACGCTGGAAGCGGCGCAACGCGGCTCGCTGGATGCGGCGCGGCGGGCGGCGCTCGAGCAGGCGGTCGGGACGTTCGTTCGCGGGATGTCGGTGGTACGCAACTTCCTACTGGCCGACGATCTCATCCATACCGTCGTGCGGGGCGTGATTGTCGAGGAGAAGATTCTGCGCCGCGGAGTGGTCGAATCCAAAGATGACCAGGGTGCGCTCTACCAGACACGCATCAAGGCCAAGGTCAAAGGCATCCCGGCGGAACGGCGCGGCGATTTTTCCGTGTTGGCCCGTCTCAACCGGACGCAATTCAACGAAGGCGACGAAGTCGAGC
>JAIBHQ010000089.1 GCA_020028595.1 Nitrospirota bacterium | reverse complement strand
GCGGCCCCGGCCAGCGCGCAGGCGGCGCACCCTTCGGTCGTGCAGCGCCATCCTGTCCCGTGCGGCACGGACGAACGGGACGGATTATCCGTCGGGCGGTAGCGGTGCAGCCAGGCCTGTTCGATCTTTGCCGCGTCCCCGGCGGAGCGGGCGTCGACAAACCAGAAGTAGCGATAGTCGGATTGCTGCGCGAAGCGGCCCAGCGTGCCGATCAGATCGTCCGCGCTCGCGCCGACATAATCGGCCACCCGCCCGTTTCTGGACAGGATGAAGGCGCCGGCCGATGCGACGCCGACGAACATGTGATGGTATTTCAGGAGAAACGGTCCCAGCATGATGCCCCCCTTGGTGAGCGATTCCAATGCGCGGACACGCCGGCCAGTATCAGCTAGGAAGGATTCGCGGATGCGGGAGCCATCCGCACCACATCGATCTTCGACAGCGTCGCCAGCAACATGACAGGACCGGGGATCATCATCTCCGCCGGCACATAGAGGACCGCCCGGCGCGCCTGCACGCGGGTCATCGTGCGCTGCACGGTCTTGATGTCCGTCAACGACAGCACGGCCTGCTCGCGCCCGCATACGACGATCCGCTCCAGCGACGACGCCACCAGCACGCCTTCCGGCTCCCCGTTCTGCTGGTCGAAGATCGGCAGCAGCGTCGACTCGCCGGCTTTGGCGACGGCCTGATAGGCGACTTTCGACACATACTCATTCAGCACAAGCCCGCGAGAGCTCATGGACGCACCTCCTGGTTGTGGCGGCCGTGCGGACAGTAACTGACCGGTAAGCGATGCAGACAGCGTACGAGAGGATTGGTGAAGAAAGCTCCGGCGCCGCGAGGCGGCCCGAGCGGGACGTCTGAGTTTGACTGTTCCAGGCATCGCACCTCTTTGAATCACCCCGACTCCATCGGGGATTCAAGCCTGTGGTGCGCGAGACTCAAGAAGCCCAGTTCCAAGCCTTTTCAGGCTCTTAGGGTGATCTCTGTAACAAACCGTCCCGGAACTGTCAAGAAAAATCACAATATGGAGTGGGGTCTGCTCGATAGCAGCCCATATCTTGTGGGCGATCGATGCTCACAAAAAAGAGCCGACAAAGTCATCTTTGCGGCTCTCAAGATTTTTTTGAGCGTGATGCGCTTACTTGGATTTTTTCACGAAGGCTTTGTAGACGCGTGCGGCGGCATTGCCTTCTTCTTCGAGGCCGACCATCTCGTGGCCGATGGTCTGGCACCAGGCGGGCATATCCTTCTTGATTCCTTCGTCGTCGGACACCACTTCCAGCACCTGTCCCAGCGTCAGCTCCTTGATCTTCTTGGAGGTCATGATGATCGGCATGGGGCAGAAGTACCCCAGGGTGTCGAGTTTCACATCGGATTTCAGCATGGGTTTGTTTTGTTTCTCTGGTTTGTTTGGTTTATCTGGTTCGTTCGCCCTGTTCTCGCCAACAAAACAAACCAGACAAACGAGAAAACTAGATAAACAAGTTCACGTTGCCCTGGCGGGCTTCGGCCAGATAGGTACTGACGCCGGCCAATTGATCCACGCCTTCAATCAAGGTGTCCTTCGTCACGCCCATCATGCCCATCGTGGTCGTGCACGCGATGAACTTCACCCCCAGGTCCTGAGCCGTCTCGCGCAGCTCTGCGATCCCGGGCATGCGGTTCTGACTCATGACCTTCTTCATCATGCCGGTTCCCAATCCCAGGAAATGAAACCGGGAGAGCGGCAGGCGTCCGGCCCCGCCTTTGTTCAGCAGCCCGAACATCCGGCGCAGCAGGTCCTTCGCTCCGCTGGTGGCTCCCTCGCGGCGGATGACGTTCAGCCCCCAGAAGGTGAAAAACATCGTGACCTGCATCCCCATGGCCGCCGCGCCGGTGGCGATGATGAACGCCGCCATCACGCGGTCGAAATCCCCGCTCAGCACCACGATGGTCACCCGATCGGGCTTGCTCTCCTGAAGTTCCGCAAGCGCCACGGCCGGCTCAAGCTTTGTGGGACTCATGCCTCACCTCGCACCACCGTTCGCCGCTCCAGATGCGCAGAACGCACGTCACTATAGTATGCGATTCTTTTGGCTGTCAAGGCAGCGGCAGGGGCCGGCGCGCCTGTTCGCGCCTTGCAGAAACCACTGGTTTTGCGTATGCTCGCCGCCGCGTCAGGCTGAGGAATCCGATGTCGCACCGCAACCGATTGGCCGATCGGGTGACCCTCCTGGCACTGGTGCTGCTCGCCGGCTTCGCACTCCCATCCGCCGTCCGGGCGGAATCTTCACGAATGGTCAGCGTTCCCGCCCTCGCCGTCAGCGTGATCGGCGGGCAACAAACCGGCAACGTTCACTACATCGCGCTGCAACTGGATCGTGACCCGCAAGGCCGCGGCCCCACGATTCTCTTCAGTGAATCCTTGCCCGGGTCTGCCGTGGACGACGTCTGGAAGGACGGGGCCCGGGCGGCGATCACCGCCGCGGCGCGGGTGATGAAAGAGGACGAACGGAACTGGCGGCTCACGATCAAGAACCGCTCCCGCTTCAGCATGTCCGGCGGATCCAGCGCCAGCAGCGCGATCGCCGTCGGCATCATTGCCGCCTGGCGTGGCGATACCATTCGCTCCGGTATCGTCATCACCGGCGTGATCGAGCCGGACGGCCGTATCGAGGAGGTCGGCGATCTCCCCGTCAAGCTGCAGGGCGCGGCGGCGGCCAACATGCGGGCCATGCTGGTGCCGAAAGGCGAGGCGAAGACGGCCGAGTGGGATCTGTTTGAACTGGGGCGTCAGCGCAACATCAACGTGGTCGAAGTGGCGACACTGCAGGAAGCCTACGAATTCATGACGGGCATCCGTCCCTGACTCTCCTCACGACACCTGCTCATTCATCAGCAAGCCCACGGCCCGCCTGATCTGATCGCGGGTGCCGAGCAGCGAGAGCACATCGCCTTCCTCCAATCGGACTTTCTCTCCCGGATTTGATTCGGTGCCCCCCCGGCGGGTGAGCGCGATCACCGACGCGCCGGTCCTGGGGCGGACCGATACCTGGCCGATGGTCCTGCCGAGCGCCGGCGAGTCGGCGTCGATGCGGCAGGTGTCCACTTCCACATCCGTGAGCGTGCCGCGGCGCAGATGGTGCGCGAGATCCGGCAGTTCGCCGCGCCGGAACAGCGCGTACCCTTCCTTCCGCACCTGCTCCGCCTTCTGGACGATGACCGACTGCGGCATCTTGTACGTCTGCAGGACCAGGGCAAAGATCTCAATCGAGGTTTCGAACTCTTCCGGGACGACCTCGTCGGCGCCCAATTGGTGCAGGTCGTCCATCTCGCGCAAATAGCGCGTGCGCACGATGATATGGAGGTCGGGATTGATTCCGTGCGCGATCTGCACGGCGCGGCGCGCCGCGAAGGGATCTGAAATGGCGACCACCAGCACGCGGGCATCGTCGATCCGCACATGATGGAGCACGCTGGGATTGGTCGCGTCGCCGTAAATAATTTTCACGCCGTTCTGAGACTCGCGCCGCACGGTGTCGCCGTCGAGATCCAGCGCCACATACGGGATTTCCGTCTCTTCCAGCACGCGAACGAGGTTGCGGCCGCTCAGCCCGTAGCCCATCACGATCACGTGGTCCTTGATCTTCAGATGACGCGATTCCGCGTGCTGCACCTGCGAGGTCGTCTTCTCGGAAGACCAGCGGCGCAGGCGCTGAATCGCCTCGACCCGCCTCGCCAGATGGGGCGCCCCCTGCATCAGCAGCGGCGTGATCACCATCGTGAGCACCGACACCGCCAGAAAGACCTGATACGGCTCTCCGACCAGCAACCCGGTTTGTTCACCCTGTTGCGCCAGCACGAAGCTGAACTCCCCGACCTGCGCCAGCGAGACCCCGGCCAGAATCCCCGCGCGCAGCGGGTAGCCCGACACCACCACCGGGATCGCGCCCATCACGAACTTGCCCACGATCACCGCCACGATCAACGTGACCACCAGCACAGGATGGGCCGCGAGCACCCGCGCGTCCATCAGCATCCCGATCGAGACGAAAAAAAGGCTGTTGAAGCTGTCCCGGAACGGCAGCACCTCCGCCATGGCCTGGTGGCTGTACTCGGACTCTGAAATCACCAGACCGGCGATGAAGGCGCCCAGCGCCAGCGACAGGCCGCTCAGCGACGTGAGCCACGCGATCCCCAGGCAGAGCACGATGATGGTCAGAAGAAATAACTCGCGGCTCCGGCTGCGCACGATCTGCTCGAGGAGCTGGGGAACCACGTACCAGGCGGCCGCCACCAGCGCGCCGACCAGCAGGACCGACTTGCCGAGCGGCAGCAGCACCTCGGGTCGCACGCTGTCCGCGGGATTGGCGAGCAGCGGCAGCAGGAGCATCATCGGCACGACCGCGAGGTCCTGAAAAATCAGGATGCCGACCGTGGCGCGGCCGTGCATCGAATCGCTCTCATCCCGATCCGCCAGGGCCTTGAGGACGATGGCCGTGCTGCTGAGCGACAGCAGACAGCCCCAGAACAGGGCCTGCTGAGTCGACAGGCCCGCGGCGAGACCCACGACCGTGGCCAGGAGCAGCGTGCCGACGACTTGTAGCGGCCCGCCGACCAGCAGCAGGCGGCGGGCCGCGGCCAGGTGAGCGAGCGAAAACTCTATGCCGATCGTGAACAGCAGCAGCACGACGCCGATTTCGGCCATGACCTTGACCTGCTCCAGGTCAGAAACAAGGTTGAGGCCATGGGGCCCGATCAGCGCCCCGGCAGCCAGAAACCCGGCGATGGGAGGCAGGCGGAATTTATGGAAGACGAACACGATCCCGATCGAGATCGCAAAGATCACCAGGAGATCGGTCATGATTTTGATATCGGTCACAGCGCCCTCTCCGCTTGCGGGGACTATACACTATCTCCATGTTCATCCGAAATTGACCGCGGCATTGAAGGACGCAGATGCGGTCTATCCCAGCCTGAAGGCTGTCACGTTCGCCGAGATCGAGCAATTGTTCCGGAAATAGGGCTAGGCTTTGTAGAAGGAACGATACCACTCGACGAAGTGCTGGATGCCTTCCTCGAGCGGCGTGTCAGGCTTGAATCCGACGTCGTTGCTCAGGTCCTGCACATCGGCATAGGTCGCAGGGACATCCCCCGCCTGCATCGGCAGGAAATTCTTCTTCGCGGTTTTCCCGAGC
>JAIBHQ010000088.1 GCA_020028595.1 Nitrospirota bacterium | reverse complement strand
CCCGCGCATCCCAGCACCTCGCGCACCAGCGGTTCGGGCTGGCCCGTTTTCGCCATCGTCCACTGGCAGACGTATTCCAGCAACGTCGACCGGTCGAATTGCGTCGCCGACGTGGCCGCCATGGCCGACAGCTCGGCAAAACCGGTCGTGATGATGTGCGCCACCGTGTCACGTCCGTACGATGTGCTGGCGACCACATACTGGACGGCCCGGTTGATTTCCTGATCGGTCATGGCAGCACCATTATAGAACAGGCCGACCTGTCCACCGAAACGCTATCGGGAATGGTATGATGAAACCCGAACATGCCTAGGACCAAGACAGACACCCGCATGATCCGCCCAATCAGACTGGGCAGACTGGGCGCGGCTGCTCCGGCAGAATGGGATTTGTCCGATCTGCTGCGCCATCCCGCCCAGGACTCCGAGCAGATCCTCAAGCAACTGGACCAGCGGGTCTCGCAAGTCGAATCCAAACGCGCGGCCCTCGCGGCGGATATGGCCGCCGAGGGGTTTCGAGATGTTCTACGGCTCCACGAGGAGATTGCCGCCCTGTCCTCGAAACTCAGCGCCTATGCCTATTTGTGGTTTTCGGAGAACACGAAACAGTCGGAGGCGCGGGCGTTCAAAACCAAAGTCGAGGAACGGCTGGCGGCCCTCCAGAACCGGATTCTCTTCTTCGATCTCTGGTGGCAGTCGGTGGACGAGGCCAACGCCATCCGCCTGCTCGCGGCATCCGGAGACCTCCGGTACCACCTGGAGACGATCCGCCGGTTCAAACCGCACACGCTGTCCGAACCGGAAGAAAAACTCATCAATCTCAAAAATACGACCGGCCGCAGCGCCGTCAACACACTCTACGACCTCCTGACCAACGGCCTGACCTTCACCCTGACGCTCGACGGCAAGCGAAAAATCCTGACGCGCGAGCAGCTCTCCAGCCACATCCGCAGCCCGAAGGCCCGCGTGCGGGAGGCCGCCTACAAGGAGCTGCACCGGGTCTTCGGCGGACAGCAGGACATGGTCGGCGAGATGTATTCCACGCTCGTCAGCGACTGGAAGAACGAGAATCTTACTCTGAGGAAATTCTCCGAGCCGGTGGCGGCCCGCAACCTCAGCAACGACGTGCCCGACGAGGCCGTGGCCGCCCTCCTCTCGGTCTGCGTCAAAAATGCCGGCGTGTTTCAGGATTATTTCCGCTTGAAGGGACGCCTCTGCAAGGTCGCGCCGATGAACCGGTACCATCTTTATGCGCCGCACCCGGCCGACCGCGGACACTACCGCTATCCGGACGCCCTGCGCATGGTGCTCGACGCCTATCGGAGTTTTTCACCGACGCTGGCCGATCTGGTCCGGCGCGTCATTGACGAGCGGCACCTCGACGCGCGCATGAGGCCAGGAAAACTCAGCGGCGCCTATTGCTACAGCGTCGTGCCGGGGCTCACGCCCTACGTGCTGCTCAACTACACCGGAGAAGCGCGGGACGTCGCCACGCTGGCGCACGAACTGGGGCACGCCGTGCACGGCATGCTCGCGGCCGAGCATTCCGTGTTCACGTTTCACGCGACCCTGCCCCTGGCCGAAACGGCGTCGGTATTCGGCGAACGTATTCTGTCGGACGCGCTCATGGCGCAGGAAACCAGGAAGTCCGTCAAGCAGGGCCTGCTGATCAGCCAGCTCGACGACATCTATGCCACCGTCGTCCGCCAGGCCTACTTCGTCCTGTTCGAGAAAACTGCGCATGAGATGATCGCGAAGGGCGCCACCACGAGGGATCTGAGCGCCGCGTATCTCGACTCGCTCCATCAACAGTTCGGCAAAGCCGTGCCGGTGCCGGACGAGTTTCGTTGGGAGTGGTTGAGCATCCCCCACATCTTCGGGAGCCCGTTCTACTGTTACGCGTATAGTTTTGGAAATCTGCTCGTGCTGGCGCTCTACCAGCAATACCGGCGGCAGGGCCAGGCTTTCGTGCCCAAATATCTGAACCTCCTGGCCACCGGCGGATCGAGAAGCCCGGAGGCGATCCTGACGGATGTCGGCGTGGATATCCGGTCGGCGGCATTCTGGCAATCGGGATTCGACACGATTGCTGAAATGGTGGCGGAACTCGAACGCACCGCAGCGTAGCGTTCCCTTATTGCTACCGGCCCCGCTTGATCATCCAGGCCACTTCGGCGACGCGTGCGCCCAATTCTTTGGCGGATGCCAGTTCCTTGTCGTCAATGCCAGGACTGTCCCCCTCCGTCGTCGCAGAGGCGCCGAACGCGCCGCCCCCGCTCACCACGATCATCTGATTGCCGAGCATGGCGGCCAGGATCGTCAGCATGGTCACTTCCTTGCCGCTCGACACCTGTCCCCCGGTTGCAAAGGCCGCCCCGACTTTGTTGCGCATTTTGAACTCCGGAAAGACGCCGAATTTAAACTGCCAATCGTCGAAAAACTTTTTGACGTCTCCGGACATGTTGGACCAGTAGACCGGCGACCCGACCACCACGGCATCCGCCGAAAACAGATCGCCGGCGGCGACGTCGCCCACCCGCTTGAGCACGACCTTGGTCCCCGGTATGCGCGCAGCCCCTTCGACAACGCCCTGCGCCATCTTCTCGGTATGGCCTGTCGCCGAATGATAGGCCACCAGGACCGTGACGGAGGCCGGCGCCTCGGCGGCCGACGCCGCACCCATCCATCCTGTTGGCAGGCCTGCCAACAGGCCTGCCAGCAAAAATCCTATGAGGAATGCCTGGCGCATAGTACGACCTCCTGACTCATGATGAGCCGATACGCATGAACAGACCGGCATGACGTGAACTGAACAACAGCGGGAGCGAAGCGGGGAACGCGGGGGGAAACTAGCGTCTGATCGTTTCCTCATCCATATGCTCTTCGACCGACACTTCCGTCAGGGTGCCCCGGTAATCACACTTGTGGCAGCGGATGCGGAATTCCTCGATCCATTTTTCCTGGACATAGGATTGGCGGCATTTGGGGCAGACAAACACGCCTTTTTTGTAGAGCACCTTCCGTTTTTCTTGCATGCCATCCCCCGTGTAATTCCGCGACGCGAGCGGCAGCAGAATCGCACACCCCGCGACCCGATTGCAAGCCGGGCTACTCGGCGGCCCCGTCCGCGTGAGACGCGGTGCGGCGTTTCAATTCTTCGTCGACCAGGACGCGCCGCAGCACCTTGCCGACGATCGTTTTGGGCAGTTCGCTCCTGAATTCCACACGTTTCGGCACCTTGAACTTCGCCAGATTCCTCCGGCAATGCTCCAGCAGATCGGCTGAGGCCGCCGTCTCGCCGTCTTTCAGCACGACATAGGCCTTGATTAATTCGCCCCGCAGCTCCTGGGGAATGCCCGCGACGACGGCGTCCTTCACCGCCGGATGCCGGAGCAAAATTTCCTCCACCTCGCGCGGGTAGACATTCTCCCCGCCCGATTTGATCATGTCTTTTTTGCGATCCTCGATGTAAAAATAGCCGTCCGCATCGCGCCGCGCCATGTCGCCCGTATAGAGCCAGCCGTCCCGCAAGACCTGACGGGTCTCCTCCTCCCGACGCCAATAGCCACGCATCACTTGCGGCCCGCGGATCACCAGTTCGCCGACCTCGCCGACGGGAAGCTCACGCTGTCCGGTATCCGCATCCACAATACGCGCATCGGTGCCCGGCAGCGGCAGGCCCATACTTTTGGGATGACGCGGCCCGACTGTCTGCTCGATCGGATTGGCATGGGTCACGGGACTGGCCTCCGTGAGCCCGTATCCTTCGACCAGTTTGGCTCCCGTCAACGATTCAAACCGCTCCTGGATGGACGGGGGCAACGGGCCCGCTCCACTGATGCACACACGGACCGAGCGCAGATTGTAGCGGTCCAACCGCTGATAGCCGTTGATCGCGGAATACATTGCAGGAATGCCGGGGAACACCGTCACCCGCTCACGCACAATGGCTTTCAGCACCTCGCCGACCTGAAACCGCGGAAGGAGCACCAGGGCCGAACCGGTGCAGAGAGAGAGATTCTGGCACACGCTCATGCCGTAGACATGGAAAAACGGCAGCACTCCCAGAAACACCGCCTCGCCTTCCCTGATGGCCGGAAACCACTGTCGAATCTGCCACGTATTCGCCATGAGGTTGCGATGGGTCAGCACGACACCTTTGGGAACGCCGGTCGTCCCGCCCGTATATTGCAGCAGCGCCGTGTCATCCGGAGCCACCGGGACCGTTGGCACTTCAGGCGGCACATCCAGCAGGCGGCGGAAGGCATGGACGGCCGGATGCACGGGCCTCCGAACCAGCTTCCCTTCCCGCCAGGCCTTCAGCGGGTACAGCAGCCGCTTGAGCCACGGCAGATAGTCCTCGACACCGGTGACAATGGCCCGTTTGAGGCATGTGCCCTGGAGCAGCGGTTCCACCCGGCCATAAAATTGATCCAGCACCAGCAGCGTCTCGCAGCCGGAGTCCGTCACTTGCTGCCGGATCTCCGGTTCGACGTAGAGCGGGTTGATCATCGTCACCGTGGCGCCGGCCCGAAGACTGCCGTAGAACGCAATCACGGTCTGAGGAAGGTTCGGCAGCATGATCCCCACGACGCTGCCCTTGCCGATCCCCATCTGCAGCAACGCCTTCGCAAACCGATTGGTCAGGGCATCCAGCTCACGGTAGCGGATGACGCGGCCGTAGAAGAGAATGGCCGGGCGATCAGGAAAGCTCGCGGCCGAGCGTGCGAGCATCTGCGGCAGCGACTCTTCGGGATACGAGAGCGTGGAGGGCACGTGGGAATCGTATTGCGAGGTCCAGGCGCGGTCCATGATCGTTCAGGCACGACCGGCGGCAGGACCGCCTTGACAGGTCAGGGACGCCTCTCTAGGATCGCGGGCATGTCGAACGGATCGTCGATGCATCATGGGACGTGCCTGCGACAACTTGGACGCGCCGCCATCCTGTGCGGCCTGGTCGTGGGCCTTCTTGCGCCGGCAGGACTGGCCCAGCGGCCGGCGGCCGGCGGTCTGATTTCCGTGACGATGCCGCAGGGAACCGTCATCATGGCCGAACTGGCGGATACGGTCGAGCAACGCGCGCGCGGGCTCATGTTCCGGCCATCGCTGGAGAAGAACCGCGGGATGCTCTTCACCTTTGCCGAGCCGCAACAGTGGAGCTTTTGGATGAAGAATACCCGCATCTCCCTGGATATCATCTGGATGGATGGGAACAAAAAGATC
>JAIBHQ010000006.1 GCA_020028595.1 Nitrospirota bacterium | reverse complement strand
GCGGGCGCGGGACCGGTCACTATGCCCAAGATCTTGCTGAAGTATAATGACAAAGTCGTCAAGGAGATCACATTGACCGATGTGGTTGTGACCATCGGTCGGAAAGAAGATAACGATCTGGTCATCGATAATCTTGCCGTATCCAGCCACCATGCGAGGATTGCCAGGCTGAACGATACCTTTGTGATCCAGGACACGGGAAGCACCAACGGCATCTTTCTCAACGGTGAGAAAGTCGCGCAGCATACGCTGAAGTATGGCGATCAGATCATGATCGGCAAGCATCTCGTGGCATTTCAGGACGATGCCGCAGTTGCCGCATCACCGGCACCTGCCCCAGAGGATGGTGCCGCACAGCGATTTGGCCGCTATGAATTGGTCAAGGAACTGGGCCATGGCGCAATGGGGACGGTCTATCTCGGAAGGGATACCGTTGGGCACCGGAACGTCGCGGTCAAAACCCTCAAGCTCTCGATGGGTGATTCCGAAGAGCTCGCCGACGATAAAAAACGATTTTTCCGTGAAGCCGAATCGGCCAAGCAGTTGGCCCATCCGACCATCGTGAAGGTCTACGATGCGGGCGAGGAGCAGGGCACAGCCTATTTTGCCATGGAGCTGCTGGACGGCATCACACTCAGGGAATTTTGCGCCAAGCGTGGCACTGTTGCCGTGAAGCGCGCGGCAGAGATTGCCGCTTTCGTAGCCGAGGCGATGGCCTATGCGCACGCGAAAAACGTGGTGCATCGGGACATCAAACCTGAAAATATCATGATTTTGTCGACCGGTGACATCAAGGTGACCGACTTCGGAGTGGCCAGGCGGATGGACGCCTCGCTCACGCGGACGGGCACGGTGCTGGGTACGCCGAATTACATGTCACCCGAGCAGCTGGCCGGTGCGAAAGTCGATGGGCGCTCGGATATCTTTTCGCTTGGAGTGGTTTTTTACGAGCTCCTGACCGGTGTCCGGCCGTTTCAGGCCAAGAGTATTTCCGATATGATCCATCTGCATGAAACGCATCAACCCGCGCCCCCCTCGACGCTCCGTCCAGAGGTGCCGGCTGCAGTTGATGCGATTGCCCTGCGTGCCTTGCAGCGGGATGTGGCTCAGCGGTACCAGCAGGGAGGTCAGATGGCGAACGACCTTCGTGCCGCGATGCGGAGTTTGCTGAGCTAAGAGGAATCGATGCCGAAGCTGCTGTTAAAATTTAGCGGGATGGTGCTGAAGGATATCCCCCTGGCCAAGCCGCTGATCACCATCGGGCGCAAGATGGATAACGACGTGGTCATCGATAATTTGGCGGTGTCCGGCCACCACGCGCGGGTGGTGGAAGAGAATGGAACCTATTTTGTCGAAGATACCGGGAGCACAAACGGGACGTTCGTGAATGACGCGAAGATTCAAAAACAGCGGTTGAAGTCTGGCGATCAGATTCGAGTCGGCAAGCATGTACTGATTTACGAGGACGAGACGGCAACGGCAAAGCCCAAGCCGGCTTCGCCCATCGTGCTGGACGGAGACAAGACCGTGCTGGCACCTCCTCCGTCCGACATGAAAATTGACACGAAAAGATCGAAACAGTCAGCAGAGGCAGCGGATGACGCCCTGCCAGGAGGGAAGATAGGCATTCTACTCGTGGTGGCGGGGCAAACCGACAAGAACGAATATAAACTGCCTGCCCGCGTATCTATCGTCGGTTCGCAGGATGCGGCGGTGGTCAAACTGACCGGCTGGTTTGCGCCGAAGGTTGCCGCGCTGATCAGTCGCAACGAGACGGCCTATGTCATCAGCCTGTCGGAGGAGAGCAAGAAAATTCTTTTGAACGGTGCTCCGATTCAGGGCCGTGGCGATCTCAAGGACGGGGATCTCATCGAGGTCGCCGGCGTCAAAATGTATTTCTATCTCAGGCATCCGGCCTCGTAACCAGCTTGTTTTTGATCGGCGCTCCCGCTCGCTTCTACATTTTCCGTACCCGTCAGCGGTGCCGGTTCCCAGTCGAATGCTCGATTGCGGCAGGATCAGCACGCTGACACGTGGAAGGATCGGCTGAGAATGGCACGCGTCTGGCTCGGTAGAACAAGAAATATTCAACAGCTTGGATTCTTTCTTGCGGGCGCCATTACGCTGGCGGTTGGACTGCTGGCGTTGATCGAGCCTGACGCGCTCGTGGCCCCGTTCCGGAGAATCGAAAACGCCACGATCGATTTTCGATTCAAAGTGTTCCGGGGGCCACGACCTGCCGCGCCGGATGTCGTCATCGTGACGGTTGATGAGCAGAGCATCAGGGAAATCGGGCGGTGGCCATGGTCGCGGACGACACAGGCGCGGTTGGTGGAGGGTATTGCGAACGGCGGCGCCAAGGTCATCGGGCTCGACGTGATCTATTCAGAGCCGGAGATCACGGAGCTGAAACGAGGTCTCCAGGATGTTCGTGCGAAAGCGCAGGCGGCGGGAGCGCCCAAGGCCGTTCAGGGGTTGCTCGATCAGAAGCTGAAAGAATCCGACACGGACGCGCTGTTTGAACGGAGTGTCGGAAAGGCGGGCAACGTGGTCCTGGCGCTGCCGCTTGTCGTGCCTGTCTCGGATTCCTGCCAGCCAGTCGAGAGGACCCCGCCAAGCTACATCACCCGCACCCTGTTCATGATGGTCAAGCATGCCAGCAGCGGGGCCGCCCTGGAGCCCCAGTGCGCCACCAGCGCCGTGCCGCCCCTTCGCCAGTTCGCCGGTGCGGCAGCCAGCCTGGGGCATGTCTATACCATTCCCGATCGTGACGGGGTGACGCGCTACGAGTATCTGGCCGTGCGATATGGAGATGACCGGGACTACTATCCCTCGCTGGGTCTCGAAGTCGCCCGGATCTATCTCGGCATTCCGCGGGACCATATGTCGTTGACGCTTGGCGAGGGGGTGCGTCTCGACAAGATCCTGATTCCCACTGATCAAAAGGCCCGGATGCTGATCAATTATGTGGGGAAAGAGCAGAGCTTCCGGTATGTCTCGGCGACGGATGTCATCCATGGTCGCGTGGGACCGGACGCCTTTGCCAACAAGGCGGTGTTCGTCGGCACGGCGGCCCTGGGAACCTACGACCAGAAGAGCACGCCGTTTTCGGCCAACTTCCCCGGTGTGGAAAAGAACGCGACGGTGGCGGAGAACATCATCTCGCAGCAGTTTCTTGAGCAAAGCGTCTACGACAAGCCGATCGATCTGGTGCTGATTCTGCTCTTTGGATTCGGATTGGGCGCGTATCTTCCGAAGATGCACGCGTTACCTGGCGCGACGCTGGCTGCCGGCGTCTTTTTCGGATATGCCGCGGTCGCGCAGTATCTATTCACGCACCAGGGATTTCTGCTTGCCGTCGTCTATCCCTTGTTCACGATCATGGTGGTGTTCGTTGCGGTCACGGTCCTGCGTTTTATGACGGAGGAGAAACAGGCCAAGGAAGTGCGCGCCATGTTCTCCAGTTACGTCAACCCGCGCATTGTCGAGGAGCTGATCAAAGATCCGGCCAAAGCCAAACTCGGTGGCCAGCGCAAGGAACTGACCATGCTGTTCTCGGACGTCAAGGGGTTCACCACGCTGTGCGAGCAGCATCCGCCCGAACAAATCGTGCCGTTGCTCAATGAGTATCTGACGGCCATGACCGAGGTGGTGTTTCACTGGAACGGCACGCTGGACAAATTCATCGGAGACGCAGTGGTGGCCTTCTGGGGGGCACCCGTCGATCAGCCCAATCACGTCGAACTGGCGCTCAAGTGTGCCATGCACATGCGCCGGCGTCTGGAGGAGCTGAAAGAAGAATGGAAAGCCCGTGGGCTGCCGGTGCTCGATAGCGGAATCGGGATCAACACCGGCGAAGTGCTGGTCGGCAACATCGGCGCCGAGGGCAAGAAAATGGATTACACCATGATCGGCGACCATGTGAACCTGGCCGCACGGGCCGAGGGGTTGACGCGAAAATTCAGCGTTTCTGTCGTGATCACGGAGAATACGGCCAGACGGCTGAAGCCCTTGCTTGAAGCCGGCCGTGTCCGGGACGAGTTCGGCAACATGGGGCGTGTCGAGCTGCGACGGCTGGCGACCGTGAAGGTCAAGGGGAAGGCGGAACCGGTCGGGATATACGGCCTCGCGTCCCTCCAGCATGGAGAGCCGTCGGTGGTCACCGAGGATGCGGAGACTGCCGAAGTGATCGAGATGGCCGATAAATGACCGGCCGTGATGGACTGCCCGACCACCCACGACGACCGAGTGCCTGATATCTTTGCCCCGACAGGACGAGCCGGTGCCGGCGCGATCCGCCCCAGCCTTCTCAGGGTGCTGAGGATCTCGTGGGTGTGTGCCTGCCTGATTTTGTGCATATCCCCGGCGACTGCGCAGACACCGATTGACCCCCAGGCCTACGACCTCAGCATCGCCAAAGGACTCATCCGATTCAGCAGCGGGCAATACAGCGACGCCGAACGGCTGTTCCAGGCCGCCTTGGAGGCGAATCCTGGGGACAGCCGCGCGAGTTTCTACCTGGGACAGACGCTGATTCGGTTGAAACGTCCGGAAGCCGCCCAGGACATCTTCCAGAAGCTGTTGTACAAAAATCAGGATGACGGGCGCGCGTGGCTCGGCCTCGGCATGGCGCAATACAGCCGGGGACAGTATACCGAGGCGCTCGCCAGTCTCGATAACGCCGAAAAACACCTTCCCTCAGATCCCCTGGTGTTCTACTACCAGGGGCTTACGTATCACCAAAAAGGGGCGTTTGATCTGTCGCCGGGCCGGTTCCTCCGGGCCAGAACGTTGAGCAATGATCTAGCCGCCCCGAGCCATTATTACAGCGGGATTGCCTATTTCCAGCGCGGCCTTGTGGATGAAGCCCGGGAAGAGTTCAATGCGGTGCTCGCCACCGGCGAGCCGGACTCCGAACTGGTCAAGTCGTCCCGGCTCTTTCTTGAACAGGCGGGCGGCGAGAGTGAGAAAGGCCCGAAGCGGTGGGATCTCAGTGCGACAGTCATGGGGCAATATGACAGCAACGTGGTGCTCACCCCATTGGGGACGTCGCCTGCGCCCGGCAGCGGCATATCTCAAAAACATGATTTCCGCGTGGCAATGTTTGGTCGGGCGGAATACAGGCCGATCCAGACGGAAACCTGGCTGGGTGGTGTGAACTACGCGATCTACCAGAGCTATCACCAGACCTTGAGCGGATTCGACGTTGAAAACCACACCCCGGCCGTGTTTTTACAGCGTCAGTTCGGCACGTTTCAGACACGCGTGCAATACATGTTCGACTACATCAAGGTCGGACGGGATCCCTTTCTGATTGCACACTCGTTCCAGCCGATGTTTACGCTGTCGGAAGGCTATCACGCGTTCACGCAGGCGCAGTTCCGGTATCAGAACAAGGATTTCCAGGACGACCGCTTCACCAGCAACTCCCTTCGGGATGGAAAAAACTGGCTTGCCGGGGCCACGCAATACGTTCTCTTTGCCGATAACACGGGCAATTTCAGACTGGGATACACTTTCGATACGGACCGGACCGGAGGGGGCTCGCCTTCCTTTGCAGTTATTGGCAATCAGACCAATGCGGATTGGGCGTACAGCGGGCATCGCTTCTCAGCCGGTATCGGCTTGCCTGCGGTCCTGACCTACAAGATCGATCTCGACTTTAATTACTATCGGCAGATCTACGCGAACCCCAACTCGTTTGCTGAAGGTCTTGCGGGCGATATCACAACCCTCAAGCGGCAGGATCATATCTACACGTTTACGGGGACCCTGGGCCGGGACTTCACGGAGTGGCTGTCCGGCTCGCTTCAGTATGCGTACACGCGGGATCAATCCAATGTACCGTCGTTCGACTATAACCGCAGCGTCTTTTCGCTGATCATCACGGGAAGGTTTTAGCGTGACACGACCAATCCTATGCCTGCGAGTCCTTGCGGCTGTGCAAGGAATGCTCCTGGGCGCCAGCGCGGTTGCGTGGGCGCAGCAGGGGCCCGAGACCATCGGCGTTGCCACCGCAGTTCAGGGAGTCGTTTCCGTGATGCATGCGGGGTCGCCGGTTCCGGCACCGCTGGCTGTCCGCCAGTCATTTTTTTCCGGGGATATCATTGAGACAGGCGGACGATCGAAGGCCAAGGCCCTGTTCCAGGATGACACGATGCTGGCGGTGGGGCCGCAGGCACGTGTGGAAATTGCCGAGTATCTTCATGCCCCTGACCAGCATGTCCGCCGCATGACGGTGAAACTCGTGCATGGCACGGTACGGGTGTTGGTGGGGCGTGCCTTTGCCGGGCTGGGCTCCACGTTTGTCATTCAAACAGGAACGGCGAACATCATTGCCAATACGGCCTACTGCGTGGTGTGGAGCAATGAGCAGGGAACCGGCGTGGCCAACATTGGGACAGGTGGAGCGGTCAGCTTTGTCGCCGGAGGCCGCCTCGTGATGCTTGAGCCGGGCTTCTATGCCATTGCGCAAGCCGGGAAGCCGCCGGGCGTACCGGAAACGATGAAAGGCAAGGCTCCCTCGGCTGCGACACACGCCATTGCCGAGACCGAGGTGAAGGATGATATCGGCTCATCCATGAATGAGTTGGCCGACCGGGAAATCGAAGAGGAGCTTCGCGCGTGCCCGCCGGGGAGCCCTCCCGGAGGGATCTGCCCGCGTGCAGCGCCGCCGGCCGCGTTACCTCCGACAACCCCGCCTGCCGTGACGTCCGGAGCGGTACGGCGATAACGCGATGATGTGAGTGCCTGTTTCTGCAAAGTCACGGCTCAGACAGTCGGAATATAAACGGGTGATCTATGCACAAAATTAAGAGACGCGCTCCTGCCGCGGCGAAACCACCTGCGCTGTATAACATCATTGAGGATTACAGCGAATTCGATCCGCCGGGGAATGTCTGGCTGTGCGCAATGACCGAAGCGGAAGATGTGGACACGCATGCACGGGTTCTTTCTGAAAGCTGTTCGCTTCCGGCCGAAGACATGCGGCGGCTTTTGCTTCAGGGCGGGGTCTATGTGTATCCGCACGAAGGGCTGCTGGTCACGCGCGGCGCATTTGCATGCCGGCTCGATCACGCGGGCGGGATGCCGAAGCTGACCTGGGTGCTCGATGTCGAGCAATATGCGGAGGTGGAGCAATTAAGGCGGGCGTATGGATTCTCGCTGGACGATGCAGCGTGGCGTGTTTTCCAGCGCACGCTCGCCCCGGAGCTTCAAGCCAAGCTTCAACAAAAGAATCTTGGACTCGATTATGCCAGGCTGGATCGTGCCATCGCCAGAGGGGGAGACATCAAGTACATCGATTTCAGGAAGGACTGGTCGCCACACTTTAAACGCTTGTGCATCATGCCGGACGGGAAATTGGTGGAAACCAGCGGCATCGATGAATTTGCACAACTTCATGAGATCACGGTTGCGCAGGCCCGGGAACTGATCGTTCGTGGCGGGATTCTGGAGGTGGGCGGAGAGGTGCTGGCCTGCCAGGTTGTCAACGGACAACCGTCGGTTGCCCGGTTCAATCAAGGGCAGTATGCCAGGGCGAAAGAACTGGCCGTCCGCAAGGGCAGCCATATCATCGACGCGCTCAGTGAAGTGGGGTTGAGCGATCCAGCCATGATGCGCGCGCTGAAGCGCCTGGAGAAGCCCTATTCGTGATGCGCAGTGTGGCCGGTTCTTCGGGACGTTATTTTGAAGAGCCCGAGTGTGCCGTCGTCAACTGAGCGACGATTTCAGGAGGAACCGGATAGGCGTCCGGCTCTTCGCCGATGCCTTTCAAATTGACGACCTTGGGAGGCAGGTCTTCGGGAAGAACGCCTTGCTTGCGGGCGAGCGCGTAGGTGCGGCGGGCCAGGAGAATCCCGCCTGGTTCCGCAGCGCTCTCCAGCCGTTGTGCTTTGTTTACTTCAGGGCCGATGACGGTGTAGTCCATCAAATATTCGGTTCCCAGGTTTCCCACTGTGACGGTGCCCGTATTAATCCCGATGCGAATCAAGTGCGGTTCCTGTCCCATGCTCATCCAGCTGGCATTGAGCTCGGCCATTTTCTTTTGCATGGCGAGGGCGGTGAGGACGGCACTGGCGGCGTTGCGCTCGACCCGCTCCTCTTCCTTGGCTTCGCCTCCACCCTCCGGCTCAGCATCGCCGAAGAAGGCCATGATACCGTCTCCCATGTATTTATCGAGCGTGCCGCCGTGTTCAAGAATGATGGCCGTCATGGCCGTCAGGTAATCGCGCAGCACTCGTTGAATCTGGAGCGCATCGGCTTTCTTGCAGTACACGGAAAATCCTTTGATGTCGGCAAAGAGGATGACCAGTTCGCGGCTGTGACCGGCCAGAAGGGTCGCCACCATCCCGGGACTGTCCTTGATGATCTTGAGCGTGTGGGGAGGGAGGCACGTGCCCAGCACTGATTGGAACCGGACCCGCTCACGGTCCACGATAAAGAAACGCGTCAGGAGCAGGAACACAAGTCCGAGCGTCAGCGACAGCAATGGGCCGGCCGCCGGCAATACGGCCGACTGGGTGTTGAACATGTGCTGCAGGGTATAGGTGTAAATGCCGGTCACGACGAGGAATGTAGGAATGATGAGCATGGGGCCGCCGGCCAGGGCGGACGCGGTCAAGAGTGCGATCGGGAGACCGTGGCAGACGACAAGTTCGCCTGTGGTGGCATTACGCAGAAACTGCTTGGTCAGGATCATGTTCAGGATGTGCAGGTACGCTTCGCTGGTCGGAAATTCGTCTTCGAAGGGCGTGGCGATGACGTCGCTGCCTGAGACCGTGGTAAGATTTGATAAAAGGACGTGCTTGTCCTTGAATAACCTCAAGACACGTTCTCTGTGCGCCGGCGACTTCATTTGAGCCTGCACCCAGCTGTATGGGTAGTGGACGAACCGCTTGCCCCATTCACCGGCGTAGTTGATCCACACTCGTCCCTGTTTATTGATCGGGATCACGACTTCATCCGACAGCCTCGGTTTGAAGCGGAGTGTTTTCCCGCGCTCGAGCCGTATCGAGGCGGGTTCCACTTCGAGGTCCCGGAGGGCTGCAACCAGCGCCATCGAAGGCACGAACCCTCCTTTGGTGGCGTAAAGCAGAGGGGTGCGTCGCATGGCCCCGCTGATGGTTGTACTTTGAATATGTCCCAGCCCTGCAGCGGCGTCGACCAGACCGGGCAGGGGGAGACTCAATTCGCCGACACCGGGGATATATCCAAACCCCTCCACCTCGGCATGCAGCAGATGCCGCGGCGCTTTTGTGAAGAACTCGTCGGTGCCGGACCCTTCCACTTCTTTGAATACAACAGGAAGAATGACGATGCCTGCCTGGCGCGTGGCCTCGATCATGGCCCTGTCCTCGGCCGGATCCTTCACGGGGTGGTCAAACACGATATCCACCAGGACGGATCGGGCACCCGCCTTCTTCAGCATATCGAAGACCTGGGCATGGACGCGGCGGTCCCAGGGCCAGCGTCCCAGCCCGAGTTCGCTGGACGCCTTGTTGTCGTAATCGAGCGCCACGATCGAGTTGGAGACTGTTTGCGCGGAGCCGTCAGGGGCAGGGACCGGTTCGAGGACGGCTGCAAGCGGCCGTCGCTTGAAACGCATGTCGACAGCCTTGAACTCGATTGGTTCGAGCAGTTCCTTTTCCCAGATGAGATCGAGCAGAACCGGGATGAGTGCCGCGACGATACCGCAACTGATGAGCGCTACAATATGCGGCCAATGCCATGTCTGTTTCTTGAACAGCATGAACCCTCAGGAAGCCTTGAACGGCCTGGTGGTCTGATTAGCCGCCTGATCCACCGATCGCAGCGGGTTTGGACGGGAGCGGGATGGGAGAAAGAAAAACATCCTCTGCTGGCGGTTTCTTCGTCGATTTCTTGTCAGCAGCCTCGCGTGGCTTCTTCTCTTTTGCGAGTGCTTTGCCCTGGTCGGCCTGTTTCAGTTCAGGTTCCGGCTGCTTGGCTGTGCCTGTCGCCGGCGTAACCGGATGTGCTGGTGCATGTGATGGCGCCTGTGGATGCGTATCCTTGGCAGCGCTGGCCGGATGCGACCCATCCGCCTTCTTCTTTGCGGTCGGCTTGTTCGCAGATTCGTCGGTCAGAACCGGGCTTTTCTCAGACGCAGGAGTAGAAACGTTGGGTACAGGGTTCGCGCTCTGCGCCGGCGGTTGAGACTCAGCAGAAGCCGCTGGTTTTCCCATCAACTGGTCGAACTGCGCACAGCCGGCGAAGAGAAGAAGGAAGGAAAGTCCCAGGAAAGAAACGCGCACGTCATGGCATGGCCGACATTGCTGCACAGTACCTTCGGTCCGCTGCCTTGGCCTATCCATCTGGGGAGCTCCTTACTGCGAGAATCATCTTACTCCTCAGGCAGGCATCCGTCCAGTGGCATGTTATTTCAATGTGTTACAAGCTTCGTGCGGTACTTGTCTGCTCATGCCCAATCAGCCACCCGCACCGCCGAATGTCGGCTGCCTGAGTGGAGGTGGGGGGACCAATGTGTCCGTGCTTGGATCCTGAGATTGTTCCGGTTTCTTGTCGGGATATTTTTCAGCCGGTACCAAGGATTTCTTCTCTCTCGAGACACGCGGTTTCGATTCAACGGACTTGGTCTTGTCAGGCTGATCCGGAGGAGACGGAATTACGGCGGCGGGTTTGCCCGTTGTGGCGGGTTTGTGCGGCGGGGTGGTTTGCTCGGGTGTGTGATGAAGGCAGCCGACGGTCTGCACAATGAAACAGGTCACTGCCAGGAAACGGAGACCCGCATCAAGGCGATACCGTAACCCAGAAAGTGGATACGCTCGAAATTCTCTGCGATCCATCGGGCTGGTTTCCTCTCACGTGCAAGGATCATACGCCCACGAGAGAAAAGGCGTCCAGTCAAATACGATTATGGAATGGTCTGAGTCTGGCGTGCTCTACAGGACTGAATCGGATATGCCCAGATCCGCCGACTATGTGTGGTGCGCCCGACAGGACTTGAACCTGTAGCCCCCAGATCCGTAGTCTGGTGCTCTATCCATTGAGCTACGGGCGCGTGAACCACTTGCGGGTTTTTTCCGCTGGCTCACTAACGATAATACCTGAATAGCCAGCGGTTCGCACGAAGTGCGGCATGGCGGATCCGCCATTGTGAACTTCACAATGGCGAGATCTCGCCACCATTTGCCATGCAAATGGTGGCGGAGAGGGCGGGCATTTGAAGTCGCACTCGCAGCGAATGCTCCCACTGAGGGGGCCAGCCCCCTCGTGTCTCCCCACGCGGGGGAGCCTCTCCCCCGCGGTCCCCCTCGTTCAAATCCCACCCTTCCTATGCAACAATTCGACTCTCATAGCTCCTCGGTGAGACGTGAAGCAGCTAAATATCTGGCGGAGAGGGCGGGATTTGAACCCGCGACAGGCTTTTGACCTGTGCCGGTTTAGCAAACCGGTGCCTTCGGCCGCTCGGCCACCTCTCCGCAGAGCTCGCTTGGCGGGCATGTCCGATTTATATGCCCGCGAATACCTCAGTCTTTTGTTTTTTCTACTCCCAATGCATTTGCATGCCACATAATAAACGGAGGGATTATACCCGAACCGTAGGAGGATTACTGAGGGATTTTATCCGTTACCTCAGTTACGAAAACGCAATAACAAGACGCGTACTGGCGAGGTTGGTATGGCGGAGGGGGTAGGCATTTGAAGTCGCACTCGAAACGATTGCTCCCACTGAGGGGGCCAGCCCCCTCGTGTTTCCCCACGCAGGGGAGTTTCTCCCCCGCGGTCCCTCTCGTTCAAATCCCACCCCATAAATTCCTGTCGCGGAGCGACACAGTTTCCGGTGCTGGCATGCCACGACTCGCTGGTACTCTGGCGCGCCACTGCCTGTTGGCTGATGGTCCGGAGGCTTCTGTCGCGCCAAAGCTGGCGGAGGGGGTAGGATTTGAACCCACGGTCCGGTTACCCGGACTCCGGTTTTCAAGACCGGCGCTTTCGGCCGCTCAGCCACCCCTCCACACCAAGCTTCGCTTGATCCGCCAGTAGGCTTGGATTCTTGCTTGCTGGGGCCGGCTACCTTTTCAGTTGTTCCTGGAAGCCGGATAAACCCCTTCAAGTCTGTGCTCAGTTTTTCGTAATCCGCTCAATTCCACCCATGTACGGTCTGAGTGCGTGAGGGATTGTAACAGACCCGTCGGCCTGCTGGTAATTTTCGAGAATGGCGACCAGCGTTCGGCCGACCGCCAGCCCCGACCCATTGAGGGTATGTAGAAAATCAGTTTTTCCGTCTTTCCGTCGATACCGGATGCCGGCCCGCCGCGCCTGAAACGCCTCGAAGTTACTGCAGGACGAAATTTCCCTGAACCCGTTTTGCGACGGAAGCCAGACTTCAATGTCGTATGTCTTGGCAGCCGAGAAGCCCATATCGCCGGCACACAGCGTGACGACTCGGTAGGGGAGTGCGAGTTCCTGCAGTACGGTTTCGGCATGGCCGGTGAGGCGCTCGAGTTCCTGGTAGGAATCCTCCGGCCTAGAGAAGGCCACCAGTTCCACCTTGTTGAACTGGTGCTGCCTGATCAGCCCGCGCGTATCCTTGCCGTACGAACCGGCTTCACGCCGGAAGCAGGGCGTATGGGCGGTATACCGGATCGGCACGCGGTCGTCCGGGACGATTTCATCCCGCAACAGGTTGGTGACCGGAACTTCGGCGGTCGGAATCAGAAAATAATCATCATCGCGAAGCTTGAAGAGGTCCTCTTCGAATTTCGGCAGTTGGCCGGTTCCCGTCATGGCGGCGCGGTTGACCATGAAGGGAGGCAGTACTTCCTGGTAGTCATGCCGAGTCGAGTGCAGGTCGAGCATAAAGTTGATCAGTGCGCGCTCCAGCCTGGCGCCGGGGCCGGTCAATACGGCGAATCTGGCGCCGGCGATCTTTGCGGCCCGTTCGAAGTCGAGAATGCCGAGCGCTTCGCCAAGGTCCCAGTGTGTTTTGGGTGCAAAGGTGAATGCGGGCACGGTGCCCCATTTTCGCATTTCCTGATTGTCGGTCGGATCCTTTCCGGCCGGCACGGAACTGTGTGGCAGGTTGGGGATGCGGAGCGCCATGTCCATGGCCCGTTCTTCGGCGGTTCGGAGGCTGTCTTCAGCGGCTTGTATGCGGTCGCCAAGTGCTTTCATTTGAGCCATGGCGGCATCGGCAGGCTGTTTCTCGCGCTTGAGCTTCGCGACGTGTTCCGACCCCTTCTTCAGTTCGTGGCGGAGCCCGTCGACGGAGATCGTCAGCGTGCGGCGCTCTTCGAGGCGGGCGCGCAGATCGTCCCAGGCCACATCGCTGCCGCGAGGACCGAGCTGGCTTCTGATGGCGTCTAAATTGTCGCGGAGAACGCGTAGATCGTACATGGCTGTGCGTAAGCGGCTGGCAATCTAGCATCTGACCTGTGGGGAGTCAATCAAGGGCATGCGCGCCTGTGCTTGACAAACGACGGTGCGGGAAGAAACGATGGGGTGACGCGGACGCCGTCATTTCAGGAGATGCCATGAAACATAATCCAGGATTTCTCACGTTGGTCGAGCGGGCGAAGCGTACGATCAAGCAATGCACGAGCACGGAGGTGAAGGGCAGACTGGATCGCAAGGAATCATTCCATTTCATCGATGTGCGGGAAGACGAGGAATTTGTCAAAGACCGCGCACAAGGTGCCCGGCACATTGGACGCGGTGTGATCGAACGGGATATCGAGAGCCTCGTTCCCGACAAACAGGCCGAGATCGTCCTGTACTGCGGCGGCGGGTACCGGTCTGCGCTTGCTGCTGAAAGTTTGGGTCAGATGGGCTACACGAACGTCTGGTCAATGGATGGCGGTATTCGGGCCTGGCGGGAAGCCGGGTATCCGCTTGAGCAGGAAAGGGAACGGAAGGACTGACGGCGCCATCCAGCCGCGTGTGAGGGCCTCACACTGCAACGGGCTGAAGCCGGTCCGGCTCCAGCCCGTTGAAATCAACTCAGGCGCAGCTTATTTTGCATCCTTCGCGCAACGAATGCCGATATAGACCCGGCGTGACGTGGGGACATGCTTGTTGCGGTTGGCTGCTCTCAGCATTTCGGCTGTATTACGCCACGATCCTCCCCGGATGACGCGGTTCTCGCCTGAGGCCGGTCCAGTCGGATTTTCCGGCGGGCTGCTCTTGTAATAA
>JAIBHQ010000087.1 GCA_020028595.1 Nitrospirota bacterium | reverse complement strand
CGCTGATCGTCGGCCTCGCCAGCAACCGCTCCATCGCCTGGGGCATCGCACAGGCCATGCACCGGGAGGGCGCCGCCCTCGCCTTTACCTACCAGAACGACAAGCTTGCCGGCCGGGTCGAGAAGATGGCCGCCGAATGCCATTCCTCCATCTGCCTGCCCTGCGATGTCGGCAGTGATGACGAAATCACTGCCACTTTCCGTGCGCTCGGCGACCAATGGGACGGTCTGGACATCATCGTGCACTCGGTTGCATATGCGCCGGCCGACCAGCTCGACGGGGATTATCTCGACTGCATCACGCGCGAAGGGTTCCGTATCGCGCACGACATCAGTTCCTACAGCTTCGCCGCCCTGGCCAAGGCCGGACGTCCCATGATGCAGGGCCGCAACGCCGCCCTGCTGACGCTGAGCTACCTCGGTGCGGTGCAGACCGTCCCCAACTACAATGTCATGGGCCTGGCGAAGGCCAGCCTCGAAGCCAATGTCCGATACCTCGCGCGAAGCCTCGGACCAGAGGGCATCCGCGTCAACGGCATCTCCGCCGGTCCGATACGCACGCTCGCGGCCTCCGGGATCAGTAATTTTCGCAAGATGCTGGATCAGTTTGCCGGCACGGCGCCGTTGCGCCGCAACGTTACCATCGAGGATGTCGGAAACGCGGCCGCCTTCCTGTGTTCGGATCTGGCCGCCGGCATCACCGGTGAAATCACCTACGTGGATGGCGGCTACAACACCGTGGGCATGGGGCCGCTCGAGTAGCACTATCCCGGCGGTTATCGAGTATTCCGGACGCCCCCTCGATGCGGCCGATCCACACCGAGCCAGATACCGGCCTCAATTCGCCTGTTCGGGGATGATGATCGTTGCGCTGTTTTTCAACTCATCGGTGAAGGCACTCACTTCGGAGGCGCCAATAATCCGGTCAAGCTCCTGCCTGGCCTTAAGTTGATCGGCCTGTGACAGGCTGGAAAAATCGCCGTCCTTGATTTCTTCCAGCGCCAGCAGAACATAGTCACCCGATTCGAGGGAAAAGCCGGCGGTGGACAACCCCTTGTCCGTCACTGAAGGCAGCAGGAATGCCTCGGTAACAAGGCGGCTTGCAGGTTCCGCGGCATCGCGGCCGATCAATCCCGTTGTCTTGAGCTCGAGCCGCTGTGCCTTGGCGATGTCGGCCAATGACGTGCCCGACCTCAGCTCCTTCAGCAGGGAATCGCCGCGGGCGCTGGTAAGTTCGCGTGCCTTCGTAACGCGCACTTCGGCCGTCACCTTATCCTTCACGCTTTCGAGCGGCTGCTTTTCCGCCGCTTCGTGCTCAAGGATACGCAGCACCATCAGGTGCTGATCGCCAAGTTCGATCGGTTCGCTGTTGTTCCCGGTTTCGAGGACCTCCTCCCGGAATGCGGCATTCACAACCATTTCATTCTGCCCGATCCCCGCGCCGCCTTCCTTCGTCAGCCAGTCGCTGGTTTTCACTTCGAGCCCGACGGCCTCGGCGACTCCCTGGAGCGTATCCGGCTGCTCAAATGCCTTGTTGGCAAGCATTTCTGCCTGATCGGAGAAAAGATCACCGCGCTCCTGCGCCTGATATTCCTTTACGAGTTCATCCCGGACCTCATCAAACGGCTTCGCGTGCTGCGGCTTGATGTCGGTCACCTCGATGATATGGAATCCGAAGGCTGTTTTGACAATTCCGCTGCGCCCGCCCTTCTCCAGCGCAAATGCCGCCGTCTCGAACTCCGGAGCCATGACTCCCCGGCTGAAAAAGCCCAGATCGCCGCCATTGCTCGCGGATCCCGGATCATCCGATGTTTCCTTCGCCAGCTTTTCAAAGGATTCCCCTTTCTCCAGGCGGGCCAGGAGGGACTCGGCCTTGGCGCGGGCCTTGTGTTCCGCGTCCTCCCCTGCATCGGGCGACAGGCTGACGAGGATATGCCGGGCCCGGCGTTCTTCCGGCGTCACATAGCGATCCGAGTGTTCGTCGTAGAGTGCATGCAGCGCTTCATCGCCGGGCTCGCCGGATACCTGCAGTTCATCGGCCTTCAATTCCACGTACTGTATTTTCACCCGTTCGGGTGTCATGAAATCACTGGCGTGCGCCGAATAGTACTGTTCAATATCGCTGTCGCTGACTTCCACCTTGGCGGCCGATTCCCGCGCCGGCAATTCGAGGTAACTGAAGCGGCGCCGCTGGGTCTGCAGCCGGTAGATCTTTTCCAGATTCTGACGCGATACCCCCGCCGTCTGCACGATGCCGTTGATGATCTGGTTGGCCAAGAGCTCGCGCGACAGACGCCACTCGAATTCCGCCGGCGCCATCCCTTGCAGTTGCAAGACCTGCCGGTATTTCTCCACGGAAAATTTACCGCCGTCATCCCTGAAGGCCGGCACCGCGTTGATCTGTGCGGCGACCAGTTGTTTGCTGACGGCATAACCGTCGTCATCCGCTTCCTGCAGCAGCAACTGTTCACGGATGAGTTCCTGGAGCGCACTCTTTTTCAGGGCTTGCTCATCGAGCATGGCCGGGTTGTATGCCTCGCCCATGAGGTTCTGCATGCGATTACGCGTCTGCTGGTAAGCGCGCTGGTACTCGGGGATCGTGATCTCCACGCCATTGACATCTGCCGCGTAGGACTTTGCATCGCTGGTGAAATACGAATTCAGGCCGAAGAAGGCGAATGCGATGAACAGAGCGCCCAGCAGGAGCCAGCCTACGAAGCCCATGACGCGGTCGCGAATTGCCATTAACATAGATCAGTCTCTCGGAACAGTTACGGAATAGTTGTCGATAGCCAATTAAAGGACCTCTGATCTAATCGGGCATCTTGTCATTGCGAGCGCAGCGAAGCAATCTCATAAACACAATAGCAAGCGCCTGGAGATTGCTTCGTCACAGGCGTTCCTCGCAATGACGACTTAATCAGAGCTTCCATAAAAAGAAAAGGGCACCGCTTGGCGCCCTTTCAGTCTACCTATTGGCGGAGTGGACGGGACTCGAACCCGCGACCCCCGGCGTGACAGGCCGGTATTCTAACCAGCTGAACTACCACTCCATGTCCATGGTGGGTGCTGAGGGGATCGAACCCCCGACATTCGCCTTGTAAGGGCGACGCTCTCCCAGCTGAGCTAAGCACCCGAAGGCGCGTTAGTTTACGGCATCCTTCAAGGCTTTTCCAGCCTTGAATCCCGGGGTCCTCGATGCCTTGATGTTAATGGTTTCTCCGGTTTGCGGGTTGCGTCCGGTACGGGCGGCGCGTTCCCTGACCGTGAAGGTGCCGAAACCTACCAACGTAACCTGGTCACCCTGGCGCAGTGCATTAATGATGCTGTCGAGCACGGCATCGGTTGCGCGCGTGGCATCCGCCTTGGACAAATCCATTTCACTGGCAACGGCTTCAATCAATTCAGATTTATTCATATCTTGGTCCTCAAGAATTACTTTTATATTTAAAAGCAAGATTAATCAGGAATGCATGCTGGGTATCAATCCCCGGAATACCCAGATATACAGGAGGGCGTATTAAAGCATAGATGAGCGATGCGAAAAACCCGCCGGATGGTCAGTCCGGCGGGATATTTCACCAGTCAGTACAGATCAATGCGCCCGGATGGGTTTATGCTTGCCGGCAACCTTTTCCTTTTCCTTCTCCTTGCCCGCCTTTCGTTCCTCTTCCTTGGCGGCTTCCTCCGTCAAAGGCAGCGGGTGATGCTGCAAGGCAACCTGCAGAACCTCATCGATCCACTTCACCGGACGTATGTCCAGCTTGTCCTTGACATTCTTCGGAATGTCGGCGAGATCCTTGCGGTTCTCTTCCGGGATCAGAACGATGGAAATGCCCCCGCGATGCGCGGCCAGCAGTTTTTCCTTCAATCCGCCGATCGGCAGTATTTCGCCACGCAATGTGATCTCACCGGTCATGGCGACATCGGCACGCACCGGTATGTTCGACAGTGAGGACACCAGCGCCGTACACATCCCGACACCCGCGCTGGGACCATCCTTCGGCGTCGCACCCTCCGGCACATGTATGTGGATGTCGTATTTCTGGTAGAACTCCGGGTCGATACCGAGCAGTGCCGCACGGCTGCGCACTACGGTCGTCGCCGCCTGGATGGATTCCTGCATCACCTCGCCGAGCTGGCCGGTATGAATCATCTTGCCCTTGCCGGGAACGATGGCGGACTCGATCGTCAGCAATTCGCCACCGACTTCCGTCCAGGCAAGTCCGGTAACCTGACCGACCTGATCGCGCTCTTCCGCACGACCATAGCGGAATCGTTTGACGCCAAGGTATTTGTCGATGTTGCGCGGTGTGACCGTGATCTTCTGGTCATGCTGTTTCATGACCAGTTCCTTGACCACCTTGCGGCAGATCTTCGAGATCTCCCGCTCGAGATTGCGCACCCCGGCTTCGCGCGTGTAGTAGCGGATGATGTCGCGAATGGCATTCTCGCTGACCAGGAGTTCATCGTCCTTGAGCCCGTTGTTTCTTATCTGCTTGGGCAGCAGGTAACGCATGGCGATATTGATCTTCTCATCCTCGGTATAGCCGGGAATGCGGATAACCTCCATGCGATCCAGCAGCGGGCCGGGAATATTCATGGTGTTTGCCGTTGCCACGAACATCACGTCCGACAGGTCGAAGTCGACTTCCAGGTAGTGATCATTGAAGGCGTGGTTCTGCTCCGGATCGAGGACCTCCAGCAATGCGGATGACGGATCGCCGCGGAAATCCATCGACATCTTGTCCAGCTCATCCAGAAGGAACAGCGGATTGCGCACACCGACCTTGGAGAGATTCTGGACGATCTTGCCCGGCAGTGAGCCGATGTAGGTGCGTCGATGGCCGCGGATTTCGGCCTCGTCCCGTACACCGCCGAGCGACATGCGCGTGAACTTGCGGTTGGTAGCGCGGGCGATGGAACGTCCCAGCGAGGTCTTGCCGACGCCGGGCGGTCCCACCAGGCAGAGAATCGGACCCTTAAGCTTCTTGACGCGCTGCTGGACGGCCAGATACTCGAGAATCCTTTCCTTGACCTTCTCCAAACCATAGTGGTCCTCTTCCAGTACGGCCTCGGCTGCCGCGAGATCATGGCGTATCTTGGAACGCTTTTTCCACGGCACGCTGACCAGCCAGTCGATGTAATTCCTGACCACGGTGGCCTCGGCGGACATGGGCGACATCATCTTCAGCTTGTTCAGCTCGGAACTCGCCTTGTCCTTGGCTTCCTTGCTCATGCCG
>JAIBHQ010000086.1 GCA_020028595.1 Nitrospirota bacterium | reverse complement strand
ATAGGCTATAGGTAATTGAAAATGATTCTTGCCCATTGCCTATAGCCCATAGCCTATGACCTACCTTACGCCGTCAAGCGCTGATAAATGCGCGGCAGCCGTTCCGGCAGGGCCGCGATTCGATCAATGACCAGAAAATTCACGTCGCCGTACATGCGCTTCAGATAATCGTCGGCGTTGCGGTCCACCGTGATACAGAAGGGGTCCACCCCGGCCATGCGCGCTTCCCGCAGCGCCCGCTTCGTGTCCTCCAGCGCATATTCGTCCGCGTAGCCATCGTCCAGGGGTTTGCCGTCGCTCAACAGCACCAACAGCTTGATCCGAGCATCCCGCGCCAGCAGCTTGGCCGTGGCGTGTCGGATGGCCGCGCCGTCGCGGTTCTGGTGCAGCGGCGTCACGGCGCCGATGCGGCGAGCCGGCAGGTTCCGGTCGCGCTCGTCGAACTCCTTCATCACGACGAAGTCCACCTGCGCCCGCCCCCGTCCCGAGTATCCGTAGATGGCATATTGATCGCCGACCGCCTCCAGCGCTTCGCAGAGCAGGACCAATCCTTCCTTCTCGACGTCGATCACCCGCCGGCTGCCCGTTTCCAGTTGCCGGCTGGTCGAGCCGCTCAAATCCACCAGGAACGCCACCGCCACGTTCCGCTCGCGTTTTTCGCGCCGGATGTAGATGCGGTCGGAAGGCTCCGCCCCCGCCGCCTGATCGGCCGCGCGCCGGACCAGCGCATCGAGATCGATCTCCTCTCCATCAGTCTGCCCGTGCACGCGCCGCAGCCCCGGCGGGCGGATGCTCTCGAAATAGCGGCGCAGCAGCCGTACGGCCGGTCCGTGCGCGGCCAGAGTCAACTCGGCGAAGTCCGCCGTGGCTTCCGCCGCCGTCTGCTCAACCACGCGGCACCAGCGCGAACGATAATCCTGAATGAGGCCGTCCCACTCATCGTACAGAAACACCCGATCGGACAGTGATCCGGCGGCATGCGTGCCGCGCCGGTCGTCACCGACATTCAATATTTGATCCGCCGCCGAATCGGGCGTCGTGCCGGCCATGCGATGCGGTTCGGCCAGTCCCACGCCGGACGCGGTCGGAGCCGGTTTCGATCCTTCCCGAGTCCCTCCGGGCGCATTCGACGTCGTGATTCCAGATCCTTCAGTGCCCACCGGCGCCGTGGATTGCCCCGACTCGCCGACGTCTCCCGGCTTCGTCCCGATGATGTCGGGATTCATCGCGCCGCGATAGACCCAGTTGGTGATCGGCTTGTACTGGTCCGTCTGTGTCTCGGAAGCTGTCGGACCGACACCGAGGTCAGTTTCGGGTTCCTGTTTCGGATCGTCGGTCTGCTGCCTGAGTGTCACGGGTGTCAACAGCTCATCCAGCAATACATACACACGGTCGGCCACTCGGACCACATCGGCCGCCGTGGCAGTCGGGTGCAAGATCGATTGGCACTGCGCCCAGGCCCGCTCAACGACACCCGCAATCGAATCGGGGACTCGAAACATGCCGGGCTCGGCGGTGGAGAGCAGCAACAGCGCGTCCACCACGATCTCGCGGACCGTCATCCCCTGTGTCAGCGTGTGGGTACGAATGGCGTCCTGCGCCTGCCGGGCCAGATCGGCCTTCAGGCCCGGGTATTCGTGCCGGAGCAGATATTCCACCCTCGCGTCTTCCAGAACGGTCCACAGATCACGGATCACGCCCGGCTGCGGGTACAACGCAAACAACTGCGCCAAAGTCCGGATATTGGCATCGGGCCTCGAGCCGCGAGCCGCGGGCCTGGAACTGGAGGTCTCGCGCCCCGCGTCTCGTGCCTCGCGGCTGTAGCGAGCGTGCACTTCCGCGATCAGATCGTCCAGCTGCTCCATTGCGAGCGCGTACGTGCCGAATTCCAAATGCCCGACCTCGTGGGCCGCCATCACCGTATAGAGCCGGATGTTTTCCTCGTACGTGGGATACCGCCGCAACAACGACGGCAGCAAAATGGTCCGGCCGTCAGCGCTGACCGTCGCGCGCGGCGGCTCCTTGCCCGGCTCCAGTGTTTCCGGCAGCGAGTGAATGGCCACGTCGAAACCGCAGAGACCCTGTGCAAACAGCTTCAGCGATCGTGCGATCTTGCGAAGCGGCACGCCGCTCATCGCCTGTTCGACCGAGGCCAGCGCCTTCTTCGTTTCCAGCGCAAAATACGCGCGCGCGCCGTCGGCGCTGAACTCCAGCACTTCCATTCCGCCCTTGAACCATTGTTCGAACCTGGCCTGCGTATCAGGCGTCTCGCCCAGCAGCGCGATGATTTCCGGGCACCGGCGCATGTAGCTCACGGCGGCGTCCGCATCCCGCTCGGCCACCAGCGGCGCGTAGCGCATCACGCGCTGCCGCCAGTCGTCGGACGGCAGGCGCCGTAACAGCGCGGGGGCTTCGGCCAGAAAATCAATCGCGAGTTGCGGCGAGCGATCGGCCACAACGGAGCCGACGTCAATCACCCCGGCACGAACCGGGCCGGCAATGTCGCCCAGAATCGCCGGACTTGTCCGGAAAAACTCCAGCGTGCCGACGTAATCGGTCTTGCCCAGACTGTTCTGCGTCACCAGCTTCATGCCGAACCGGATCCACGGGCGGACCAGCTCGAGCGGCAGCGCCTGCGCCACGGCGGGCACCTGCCGGACAAACTCGATCCCCAGCACATACTCGACCTTCGCCAACTCCGCGCAGGCCTCGGCCCAGGCGCGGAGATCGGATGCCGGCAGCAGGGTCAGCAGTTCCGGCGTCCGGCGGAAAAATTCCAGGGCGACGTTCGGATCGTCCTCGGCCAGTTCCAAAGCGAGCGACAGCACAGACCCGCGCATCGCCGGCTCCAGCAATCCCAGCACCAGCGGGCTGTCCTTCCAATATTTCAACGCCGCCGCGCCGGAGGATTCGGCGAGCGCGACCCCCAGATCGAGCCAGGCGACCACATCGGACAGGCCGCCCCGCCGCTGCAACTCCGGCAGGGTTTCGACGGCACCCGCCTCCGCCTTTGCCGACACCTCGCGCAATTCGCCCAGCAGCGCCAGCACCGCGACGGTTTGGCCGGCCCGTTCCATTTCGCCCGCCAATTCACGCGCCGGGGCCTCACCAAGGGCGTCGGCCAAGCGAGCGATCAATGTTTCTTCTGTATTCATCGTGCAGTGTTGCCTTGGTGCAAGATGCAAAGTCTGACGCGTGAAATAGCAGCCGCGAGCCCCGAGCCGCGGGACTGAATTCTCGTCTCGCGCCCCTCGCCTTGTAGGCGAGTTGCGCGGATTGTAAAGGAGGGGCCAGCGCTTGTAAACTGCGCGCGCGATGTGATCGTCCAATAGCCTTGCACCGGCGCCGGCGTTCGACTATCCTGAGGCGCGCAACCATTCGCGCATCATCATGAACACCTCTTCCAACGAACCCCAGAGTCAGCCGCTGACCGGTTTCTGGTATGCCGCCCTGCTGTCGTCGGACGTGCGGGCCGGGCAGATGAAAGCCCAGACACTGGCCGGGCTTCCGCTGGTCATCTGCCGCGACCGGCAGGGCCGCGTGGCCGCGCTGCGCGACATCTGCCCGCACCGTGCCATGCCGCTCTCGTTCGGCTGTTTCGACGGCGAGCGGATCGAATGCTCGTACCACGGCTGGCAATTCGATACCACGGGACGCTGCCGGGACATTCCGGCGCTCGTCGCCGATTCGGGCGTGCAGCCGGAGAAGATCGGCGTCACCACCTATCCCGCCCGGGACCGGGACGGCTATGTGTGGGTGTACGTGCCCGACAAGCAGGGCGTGCCGGCCGGACTGCCCGACCCGCCCGCGCTCCCCGTGCTCTCCAAGTCTTACCGCACGCTCCACATTTCCGTGCCGCTGACCTCGACGATCGACAATGGCCTCGTCGGGTTGATCGACCCGGCACACGGCCCCTTCGTCCACCGGAGTCCCTGGTGGCGCAGCCGCGCGACCATCCGCGAAAAATCCAAAACCTACGAGCCGCTCCCGCTCGGCTTCCGGATGATCTCCCATCCGGCCTCGAGCAACAGCTCAGTCTATAAACTGGTCGGCCTGTCGGGAGGCGCGCCGACCGTCACGATTGATTTTCTGCTCCCGAACATCCGCATCGAAACCATTCAATCCGGCTCCCAGTGGTTCCTCTCGCGCACGATGATCACGCCGATTTCCGACACGGAATGCCGCATGGATTTTTGCGCGGCCTGGGATTGCCTCCGCTGGCTGCCGTTCTCGAAAACCCTCCTGCGGCTGTTCGGCCGGGCGTTTCTCAATCAGGACACGACCGTGATGGGGAGGCAGGCGATCGGGCTGCGGCACGATCCGCCGTTGATGCTGGTCGGCGACCCCGACGCGCCGGCCAAATGGTATGTGAAATTGAAGGCGGCCTATCTCGCCGTCCAACAGCACGGTGGCGCGCTGGACCATCCCCTGAAGGGACCGGTCACGCTCCGCTGGCGCACCTAGACTGGAAACGAGGATGACCCATGCCTGAACTGATTGACCCGCGCGACCTCACCTCGCTCAAGGCGCTGGTGGTCTCCTACAGAATGGAAGCAGCTGCACTGCTGAGCCTGCTGGCACGCAAGGGATGGCTCTCGAAGAGCGAGGGGCAGGAATTGATGAAGGAATTGAAGGAACATCCCCCCGAGAAGCCCCGCATCGCGGCCCGCCACAAGATCGCATGCCGGGCCTTTTTCTCGGGCAGCGGGCTGGAGGGGGAGGGACTCGTCAATGACCTGTCCAAGACGGGATGCAAGCTCCAATGCCAAACCATCCCTGAAGCGGGCGCCTCTCTAAAGGTTGATCTGTTCCTTCCCGACTACCCTCGGCCGCTCAAGGTCGAGCGGGGTGTCGTGCGATGGGTCAAAGGGGATACATTCGGCGTGGAGTTCGTCGACATCCAGGCCTCGCAACGCGAGCGGCTCCGGGTCTTTCTGGGCACTCAGCCCAGCGCGAAAACGTAATCTCTGGATCGGTATGCCCGAGCCACGCAAAGAGAGCCTCGACAAGATGTGGAAGTACGTGAAGGGCTTTGCCGAGAAGAGCGGCACGACCATGCATCCCAACCAGGCCGTGACCGAAGCCGTCGTCAAGGGTCTGGCCGCCCACGTGGATGAACTGGGCAAGCCGCTCTGCCCGTGTAACTTTTACAAAGACAAGAAAGAAGAAGCGAAGCTGCGCCGCTGGATCTGCGCCTGCGATGAGATGCATATCTACAAATACTGCCACTGCCTGCTGTTCGTGCGGGAAGACGGGATGCCGATCACGGAGTATTTGCCGGAGAACCACGAAGG
>JAIBHQ010000239.1 GCA_020028595.1 Nitrospirota bacterium | reverse complement strand
GCCTGCGGTGTATATCGTCTTCGAAGTGGCGCCGCTCGAAGACCCCGCGCAGTTCAGCGCGCAATGGTTTTTGTTGAACAAGGACGGCAGGCCGTCAGCGGAGCCGGCAGGCAAGGATACGCTCGAAGTGCCGGGGCACGAACGCTATGGCTATCTGGAATTGAAAAAGCCGGCCAGCGGGAATTGGACGAAGGGCGACTATTTTGTGAAGCTGTTTATCGCGCCGCTGGGGCAGCAGCCGTTTCACGCGGCCAACCAGGTCGGCACGATGCAATTCAAAATTATCGATCAGCCGGTTGCATCTGGAGCGACAAAGTAGGAAAATCTCCTCTCTCCGGACATTCATCGTTCATCATTCGACGTTCATCGTGTGAAGAGCCTATGCCTATTTACGAGTATTTGGCGGAGCGGTGCGAGCGGAATCCTCCCTGTTCCAAACGCAAGGAATACATCCAGGGATCATCGGAGCCGGCATTGACCACATGCCGTGACTGTGACGCGCCGATCCGGCGCGTGATGTCGTCCTTCGCGGCCCGGTCGGGTGCGGTCGGTGTCTCGACGCCGGATCCCACCGGGCTGAACATGACGGGTATCCCGGCTCCTTCCAGCATGCGTGACGGATCCGGAAAAGCTGACACTGCTCTACGATCGGTTCAAGGACGTCTGCCTGGTCGAGAAGGAGGTCTGGAAGGAGATTTTCATGCCGCGGGATATCGCCCGGAGCGGGCCCGTGCTGACGAATCGGCAGGATCGCTACGAAGTCGTCATTGACGATCCAGGAGTGGAAAATACGCTGGAAGCGAATATCCCTCTTGGCGGGAAGGCCCTGGCGGCGGCCATTCAGGAGTACCGCGCGCACATCGCATTTATCAAAAAAACATAGCGATCAGCCGTCAGCTATCAGCCATCAGTTCTTTTCGGAAGCTGAACGCTGACTGCTGAAAGCAGACGGCTATTATTTCGCCAGCGCGGTTTCGATTCCCTTCACAATCTCGTCCGATAGCGGATTCGTCCGGTGGTGGAAACGGGCGACCACGTTGCCCGACCGGTCCACCAGATACTTCTGAAAATTCCACTCAACCTCACCGGGAAAGGGACTCTGCTCCGTGAGGTAGCGGTAGAGCGGATGCTTGTCCGATCCCTTGACGCTGATCTTGCTGAACAGCGGGAAGGTCAGGCTGTATTTCGTCAGGCAGAAGCCTTTGATCTCCTGATTCGTCCCCGGTTCCTGCTGGCCAAAGTTGTTGGCTGGAAAAGCCAGAATTTCCAATCCCCGATCCTGGTATTTCTCGTAGATCGTTTCCAGGTCCGTATATTGCGGGGTGTTGCCGCACATGCTGGCGGTATTGACGAGCAGCAGGACCTTGCCGCGGAATGTATTCAAGGGCGTCGGCTTGCCGTCGATGTTGTCCAGGGTGAAGTCGTAGACGCCTCCGGTCTGTGCCGCCATGAGGATTCCTTTCTGGTCCGTCTCGCCGGCTTGAACCGGCGGGGTGTGGAGGAAATATCCGGAGCCGCATGAAGCGACGATGCTGAACAGAAACCCCGTGAAGGTGCCGATCAAGAATCGCATGGAAACCTCCATACCAAACTTCGTTTGATCCGCTCGCTTTTTATCGTCTTATCGAAATTGACGCGAGCGGAGAAGCCCCGCTAGTGTCTCGCGGTTTTTGCGTTACAATCGCTGCAAGGCCGCGACCCGATCTTCAATAGGGGGATGCGTGGCGAACATGTGCAGGAAGCCGGACGACTTGCCGGAGATTTTCATCGTCGCCAGCGCGTCCTGCGTCGAATGTTCGAACTGGGCCTTGTTGACCCACTGGTCGATCCCGCGCAAGGCGGCGATCATCGCATCCTTGCCGTAGACCTTGGCGGAGAAGGCATCGGCCGCGTATTCCCGGCGGCGCGAGAACCAGCTGATCGGGATCATCGCCAGCATGCCCAGCACGATCTGGAGCACCATGGACACGAGAAGGCCCATGCCAGCCTGGTCGCGCTCGGAGAAGAACCGGCGCACCCACATGGCGATGAAGTACACGAAGGTATTCATCAGACCGGCCAGGATCGTGGTCGTGAACATGTCGCCGTTGTAGACGTGGCCCATCTCGTGGGCGAGCACGGCCTGGACTTCCTTTTCCTTGAGATTGCCCAACAGGCCGGTTGAGACAGCCACCATCGAATTGTTCTTGCTGGGGCCGGTCGCGAAGGCGTTTGGATCGGGGGACTCATAGACCCAGACTTCCGGCATCGTGATGTGCAACCGCTGGGCGATTTCCTGAACGGCGCCGTAAATCACCCGCTCGGCCTGATTTTTCGGCTGGGTGATCTGGTAGCAGTCGAGCATCATCCGGGCCATCTGTTTCGACGCCGCCAAGCTGAGGAATGCGCCCGTAAAGCCGGCGACTGCGGCATAGATCATGAGGCCGGCATCACCGGACTCCCAGACATTGACGCCGAACAGCGGCAGCACGACCTGGATGATGAAATAAATCGTGGCGCTGATCAGCAAGTTGGCAATCAGGAACAGCGAGATGCCTTTCAACCACTTCATTGAATGCCTTTCAACCACTTCATTGAATGCCTCCTCTACGTGTCACAGGGGATGTCACAAGCGAACGGTCACATTATACAGCCCGCTCGGCGAAAAAACAGCGGGTAGGGGATAGATAAGGCTGCATGGCATGCGATCAAGCCCCGGCATTGACGGGTCCTCAGGCTTCTGCTAGAAGAGGACGCATGAAATATATTCGCATGATCATGATGATGGCCCTGTGCGTCGCGTTGGCGGCGCCGGTTCTGCTTCTGGCGGACGAGCCGTCCCCGGCGCCGGCCGTGTCGGTGACTGCCGAGATGGGCGCCGACGGCGTTCAGCGGGCGACGATTACCATGGACAGTTATTCCTACGCTCCCAATCATCTGATCGTCCAAGCCGGCAAGCCGGTCGAGCTGACCCTGACCAGCGTGACCACCCTCGTCCCTCATAACTTCATTCTGAAAGATCCGGCGGTCGGGTTGAACGTTGAGAAGGACGTGAGCGCCGGCAAGACCGACAAGGTTACGTTCACACCCACGCAGGCCGGAACGGTCACCTTCTATTGCGACCGGCGGCTGTGGCCGATGCCGAGCCATCGCGACAAGGGGATGGAAGGCAAGCTCGAAGTGCGGTAGATGGCAGCCACGGATACCAATCTTCCCAAGCGCACGCTGCTGCGCGACATTCTGAAACAGGTTTCCCGTTCCTTCTATCTGACGCTTGCCGTCGTGCCGGCCAATGTTCGAGATCAGATCGGCCTGTCTTATCTCTTTGCCCGCGCCGCCGATACGATCGCCGATACGGATGTGATCGAGCGCGCGCAGCGGCTGCAATACCTCAAGCAGTTCCGGGCCCAGTTCGCCGGCGAGCAAATCAATTGGGATGCGATCCGCGGCATTCAGGCGGCGCTTGCGCCCCATCAGGTTGATTCTGCAGAGCGCATCCTCCTCCAGCGTCTTGAAGACTGCTTCCGGCTCTATCTGGATTGTACGCAGGACGATCGCATACGGATTCGCCGTCTGATGAGCACCCTGCCGAACGGCATGGAAATGGATCTGTCGCGCTTTCCCGGTGATACGGCCAAAGATCTGACGGCTCTCCAGACTCTCGATGATCTCGATCAGTACACCTATTATGTGGCCGGCTGCGTCGGAGAGTTCTGGACCGACATGACATGCGGGCACAGGCCGGCACTCGCGAAGTGGAACGTGAAGGAGATGTCGACCATCGGTGTCCGGTTCGGAAAGGGCTTGCAACTGACGAACATCCTTAAAGATTTGGCGAGAGACCTGCAGCGTGGGCGTTGCTACATCCCGGAGGCCCTATTGAAGGAAGCCGGCCTTGCGCCGAAGGATCTTCTTCGGGCTGATCAGG
>JAIBHQ010000085.1 GCA_020028595.1 Nitrospirota bacterium | reverse complement strand
GGGATCAGGGCCCGCGAGACGTGCGGGAAAGGCGAGAAAAGCGAGACTCGATTCGCGCGAGTCGCGCCAGTCTCGCAAGTCACGCGCAGCCTCACGGCGATTGCATGTCTCACCTTGCTGGTATCGCCGCTGGAGGCTGCCGAGATCAAACCCCATCGCTTCGTCACGCCGAACGGGCTGACCGTCCTCGTGGTCGAGCAGCACGCGCTGCCCATCGTGCAGGTTCAGGCGCTCGTAAAAACCGGCTCGGTGCAGGATCCGCCGGAAAAAGCCGGCCTGGCCAATTTGACGGCCGGCCTGCTGGACGAAGGCACGACGACCCGCAACGCGACGCAACTCGCGGAACAGATCGAATTCGTCGGCGGCACGCTGGAAGCCAAGGCGACGCACGACTTCACCACGGCGTCCACGCGGGTCCTGGCCAAGGACACCGGGCTGGGCTTCGAGTTGCTGGCCGACATCCTGCAGCACCCGTCGTTTCCGGAACTCGAATTGCAACGCGTCAAGAAGCTCATCCTCGGCGAGATCATCGCGCAAAAGGACGATCCGGGAGCCGTGGCCGGCAAGGCGTTCAGCCAACTCGTCTTCAATGGCCATCCCTACAGCTGGCCGGTCAACGGAACGGAAGAGACCCTCCCCGCCATCAGCCGGGCGGACGTCCAGGCCTTTCACGCACGCGAGTATCTTCCCAATCGAACGGTTGTGGCCGTCGTGGGCGACGTGACGGTCGAACAGGTACGCGCGCTGATCGACAAACATTTCGGGTCGACGCTCGTGCTCGGGCACGTCGGAATCAGCCGGACGAATCCTGATTTTTACGCCGTCACCGTCATGAACTACATTCTGGGCGCCGGCGGGTTTTCTTCGCGGCTGATGGATTCGATCCGCGACAAGCAGGGCCTGGCCTACGGCGTCATGAGCCAGTTCGAGCCCCGTGCCGCGTCCGGCCCCTTCCTGGTCAGTCTTCAAACCCGCAACGCGACGGCCCCCCAGGCGCTCGCCGGCGTCTTGAAAGAACTGAACGGAATGAAGGCGGCGCCGGTCTCGGCGAAAGAATTATCCGAAGCCAGGTCCTATCTCATCGGCAGCTTTCCCATGCGGTTCGACACGACGCACAAGCTGGCCGAAGTCCTCTGCCAGGTCGAATTTTACGGATTGGGCCTCGATTACTTTACGCAGTACCCGGCGTGGATCGCCAAAGTGAACGCGGACGACGTGCTGCGGGTCGCCAAACACTATCTGCACCCCGACCGGTACGCGCTCGTCGCCGTCGGCAAGATGAGCGAGGCAAAGCTGAAGACACCGTGACGCGTGATCCGTGATGCGTAATGAGTAAGGATGTGCGCACCACTCATCACCCGTTACTCATCACTCGTCACTCAAAGTCCGGATAACCATCAATGAGCAAACTCCAGCGCTTGCACGACATCATGAAAGACATGGGCTCTGTGCTGGTCGCCTTTTCCGGGGGCATCGACAGCACGCTGGTGCTGAAAGCCGCGCACGACGCGCTGGGCGCCAAGGCCCTGGCCGTCACGGCGGTCTCGCCGACGTTTCCCGAGATTGAACTCGAGTGGGCCACGAAGCTCGCCGCCGAGATCGGCGCGCGCCACCAGATTGTCCGGACCGATCAGTTGCAAGTGCCCGCCTTCGTGCAGAACGACGCCAGCCGTTGCTTCCACTGCAAGACGGATCTCTATCAATTACTGGAGGGCCTGCAGCAGGAATTGCACATGCGCGCCGTGGTGGACGGCACAAACCTGGATGATTTGGGCGACGAACGGCCGGGCCTCAAGGCGGCCCGCGAGTGGGGCGTGCGCAGCCCGCTGGTCGAAGCCGGACTGTCCAAGATCGCCGTCCGCGAACTGGCCAGGGAGCTGATGCTGTCCAACTGGGACAAGCCCGCTGCGGCCTGCCTCTCCTCCCGTATTCAGCGGGGCACGCCCATCACGGTCGAAAAACTCTCGCGCGTGGAACGTGCCGAAGCATTTCTGCTGGAGCAGGGATTCCGGCAGGTGCGGGTGCGGGAATCGGAGGGAGCGGCGCGGGTGGAAGTGGACTCCATGGAAGTGTCCCGCTTGCTGGAGCCGGCCATGAGCGCCGCGGTTGCAGAGCAACTCCGCGACTTCGGATTCGCCTCCGTCACGCTCGACCCGGCCGGCTACCGCAGAGGCAGCGGCAACGTGTCCGCCAAATAAAAAAGCCCGGCCTGTGCCGGGCTTTTCGTCATAGTCTCTAAAAACGGAATCAGTTCTTGTCGAATTCCTTGGCGACGGAGGCCAGCGCCTCGTCGGCCATGCGCTTGTGATCGGCGTCGTTGAGGCTGCGGCCGACGACCTTTTCGGCCACCAACAACGCCATCTCGGTCGTCTGATTGCGGATGTCCTGAATCGCCCGCCGGCGTTCCTGATCAATTTCACGCGTCGCATCTTCCTTGGACCGCTGCGTTTCCGTCCTGAGGCGCTGCTCGTTCTCCTCCATGATCCGCTGGGCCCGCTCTTTGGCCGCCGCCAGCAACGTCTCGGCTTCCTTGGAGGCGGTTTTGAGCTTCGCCTCGTACTCCTGCATCTTCTGCTCGGCCTCGGCGCGATGCCGGTCCGCCTGCTCCAGGCTCTCTTTGATCTTGCGCTCGCGCTCATCAAGGGTCTGGAGAATCGGCGGGAAGGCGAACTTCCACAGCACCCAGAACAGAATGCCGAAGGAGAGGAACTCCCAGAAAATCAGCGATGAAAAGAAATGCGTGTCAAATTGCGGCATGGCTTCATCCTACCTAGCTAGTAATGAGTGATGCGTGACGAGTGATGAGTAAGTACTCGATGCCCCTGACTCATCACTCATAACTCGTCACTGGTTACTTCCGGAGTCCCATGATGATGAACGCAATGACCAGTCCGTACAGCGCAATGGCTTCGACCAGCGCGAAACCGATCCACATGTACTTGCCGACCCGTGCTTCCGCTTCCGGCTGGCGCGCCACCGCTTCGATCATCTTGCCGAAAATATACCCGATCCCGACGCCGGCCCCGGCAAAGCCCGCCGCCGCCAATCCCATGCCCACCAACGCTGCTGCTGCTGCATCCATGTCGTAGACTCCTTCCTTAAATAATCAGAGACGTGAACTCAATGCGCGTGATCATCGGCGCCATGCAGATGGAACGCATCCCCGATGTACACGCAGGTCAGGGTCGTGAAAATGTACGCTTGAATGAACGCGATGCCGACTTCCAGGCCGTTCATGGCGATCGTGAAGGCAAAGGGCAGCCAGCCGATCAGCAGCCCCCCGCCGATCGCCAGCCCGAACAGCACGCCCAGGATCGTATGCCCCGCCGTCATGTTCGCGAACAATCGCACGGCCAGCGAAATCGGCCGCGCCAACTGGCTCACCAGTTCGATCGGAATCATCAGCGGCAGCAGCCAGCCCGGCGTGCCCGGCGGCACCAGAATGCCGAGAAACTTCACGCCGTGCAGGATGAAGCCCATGACGATACTGATTGTGTAGACCGTCAGCGCAAACACCGCGGTCACGATGATCTGGCTCGTGACGGTATAGGTGCCCGGAATCAACCCGAGGAGATTGCTGAAGAGAATGAAGACGAAGAGTGTCGCGATAAAGGGGAAAAATTTCAGACCGCCCTTGCCCATCGTGTCGAGGATGATGTCGCGGATGAATCCCACGAGCAACTCGCCCAGGCTCTGCAGTTTGGTCGGGACCATCCGGCGCGACCGGCCGGCCTTCACCAGGAGAAACGCCGCCAGCCCGACCACCACCCACATCATGATCACGGCCTTGTTGATGGAGATATCCAGGCCGAACAGATTGATCGGAATATAATTGTGCAGCTCGAAGGGATGGAGAGGACTTTCTTCCACGGAACGCCTTTCTTACTTGGACCAGTTCTGCGCCGCTCGCATAACGTTGCGAATGCCGGCTGTGGCACCGACGATCAGCCCGATCACCATGCCCCAGGGACCGGACGCGAACAGATACGTGTCAGCCGCCCAGCCGAGCCCGCCTCCGACAATCAGGGCCGCGAGCAACTCGGTCCCGATCCGGACCGCCTGCCCTAGGCCCGCATAAAACGGATCGTTTGAGGGAGGCATGTCGGCATCTAACCCGGCGCATTTGAGCAAACTCGACGGGGGAAAGTCAAGGCGCAGGATGGACCGGAAGTCGTTCCGCACGTGGAGCAACGCCCGCGTTATTCGTGACGGTTCGTCGCGAAATCGCGCAGTCGCCAAGCGAGACGGGCGCGCGGAGCCGCGAGGGACCGAAGCGTACTTGAAACAGTACGTTGAGGCCACGAGGGGCGAGCCCGTCCGCCAGCATGCCACCCAACCGCATGCTGGCTTGTCGCAGCGGCGAATCCGCGATTGCAGCAGAATCGCTCATGGATAATGCGGGTTAAAAAAGGAAAGAACGCCGGGCTTGTGATACAACATACGCATGCTGAAAATGGTCCGCCCGTCGCGGGCGCGCTTCCTCATGGCGGCGCAGCCGCAGCCGCTGATTCTCTCGGTGCCCCAGCCAGAGGCCGACGTCTTCGAGCTGTACCGTCGGATCGCCGCGCCCGGCCGCCCCTCGTTCCTGCTCGAAAGCGGCAAGGGCGGCGGCGCCGTCGCGCGCTGGTCGTTCTTCGGCAGCGATCCCTATCTGGAATTGTCCGGCAAGGGCACGCGCTACGAACTCCGCAGCCGCGACGGGTCCGTCATCCACAAGGGCGATCCCTTCAAGGCCCTCGCCGAATTATTGAAGGCCTCGCGGATGCCCAGGCCGGAGGACGCTCCGCCGTTCATCGGCGGCGCGGTCGGCTATTTAAGCTACGATTTGATCCGGCAGTTCGAAACGTTGCCCACCCTGGCCACGGACGACCTCCGCCTGCCCGATGTGTTATTCGCCTTCGTGGATCTCTTCGCCGCCGTGGATCACAAGATGCGGATGCTGCACCTGATCTACGCGCCCCCGCTCGACCGGGCCCTGGGCCAACCGCGCGAGAAGCTGTATGGCGAAGGCTGCGACCGTCTGTCCGAACTGCACGCGAAATTGCTGGCGCGCCGCAAGCGCGGAGCGGACGACCTGCACATCGGCCACCTCGCCGTGAAACCCGATCAGGCCCGTTCGGACTATGTCGAGCGCGCGCGCCAGTGCCAGGAGTTCATCAAGTCCGGCGACATCTACCAGGCCAATCTTTCGCACCGCCTGACGATCGACCGCGACCCGGGCTGGCCGATGGAGCATTTCCGGGAACATGCCGGCGAGGCGCTCTACAGCCGCGTGCGCGAGGTCAATCCGTCGCCCTTCGCCGGCCTGCTGGCCTTCGAGAACATGACGCTGGTGAGTTCGTCGCCGGAGCGGCTGGTGCGGCTGGACGGCCGCCGGGTCGACACGCGCCCGATCGCCGGCACGCGGCCGCGCGGCCACACGCCCGCCGAAGACCGCCAGCTCGCGGAAGACCTGATCACCAACGCCAAGGAGCGCGCCGAACATCTCATGCTGGTCGATCTGGAACGCAACGACCTGGGCCGCGTGTGTAAATACGGCTCGGTGCGCGCGGACGAACTGATGATCGTCGAACGCTATTCCCACGTCTCCCATATCGTCTCCAACGTCATGGGCGAGTTGCGCGATGGATTGGACGGCTTCGACCTGATCAAGGCCGTCTTCCCCGGCGGCACCATCACCGGCGTGCCGAAGATCCGCTGCATGGAGATTCTGGAGGGGTTGGAACCGGTCCGGCGCGGGCCCTACACCGGCGCGATGGGCTACCTGAGTTGGAGCGGCGATCTCGATCTCAACATCATCATCCGCACCATGCTGCTGGTCGGCGGGCGCGGCTATCTCCAGGTCGGCGCCGGCATCGTCGCGGACTCCGATCCGGTCAAGGAATACGAAGAAACGCTCTATAAAGCCGAAGCCTTCTTCAAAGCCCTAGGTGAAAGCTGACCCGATAGCCTGTATAATTCCTTTCATCAAACTCTTCGCTCGTCACCCGTCACGCATCACGGATCACGTCTGAATATGTGGATTTTTCTCAATGATCGCTTCGTGACACGCGAAGACGCGCTGATCTCCGTCTTCGACCACGGCTTCCTCTACGG
>JAIBHQ010000084.1 GCA_020028595.1 Nitrospirota bacterium | reverse complement strand
GCTGCTGTTCGGCGGGTTGCCGTTGGGAGACCGCTGGCAACTCCTCGACGCAATCGAACGAAGCTGGGAAGGCGATCCCGCCCTGCCGCAGAATCTCGACCAACGGACCGCGGAAGAATGGCTGGCAGAACGGAAGCAATCGGAACGGGCACGTGCCGATGTCTGGACGCCGCTTGCCCGTTTTCTGATTGGAGACGACGTCGCCACGATTTCAGCCGCGGCTCTTGTCAGCGTCTTTACGCGCTGCTTCCTGACCGCCCGCCGCCACGCACGCCTCGCCGTTCCGACCGACACGCTGCACGACCTCCTGCTGGCACCACTCGCGGCCCGTCTCGCCCGGACAGGCGCGACCATCAAGTTCAATACCGCTGCAGTCCTGCTCCAGATCGAGAACGACCAGGTGACGGGCGTGCGGCTGCGCGACGGCACCACCCTCACCGCCGACTACTACATCATGGCGCTGCCGCACAAACAGCTCACGGCGATTCTGCCGGAACGGGTGCTCACGCACTATTCCTATTTCCAGCAGCTCACGCAGCTCTCGGACTCGCCGGCGCTGACCGTCCACCTGCGGATCGACACCGCCCTCCAGGCACCGCGTGTGGTGCTCTTTGCGCGACGGACCTTTCACTGGCTGGTGAGTCGGCCCGGACCGCGTCGCAGCGGAACCGTCATTTCCGTGGTCGCCACCGGCAAACCGGAGCTGTTCGAACGGACAGACCAGGATCTCATCGCGCTGGCGCTCGATAAGCTGGCCTATGCCTATCCCGGCTCGGAGGCCATCAAACTGCTCGACAGTCAGGTGGTCCGGGAGCCCCGCGCCTTTCTCACCATGAGCCCCGGCGCCAGAGTCCTCCGCCCTCTCCCACAAAGCCCTTTCCGGAATCTGCTTATCGGAGGCGATTGGACCGACACCGGCCTGCCGGCCACACTGGAGAGCGCCATCGTCAGCGGCACCCGCTGTGCGGACATGATCCTGGCAAAGAAAGAATAAGCGAGAGCGCGAGGCGAGGGTTATCGCTCCCGCGCGCTTTCCTGGACGGATTTCAGGAGTGGACTCAGGAAGAATTCGATCAACCGGCGCTGACCGGTTTTGATTTCAGCCGTCACGCCCATGCCCGGCGAGAGACGCACGTCCCTCCCTTCCACCTGCATCGTCGAACGATCCATGCTGACCCGGGCGGCATAGATCAGGCCGACTTTTTCCTGAGGCACCGCGTCGTCGGAAACGCTGACCACTTTGCCCTGGACGATGCCGTAGATGGTGAAGGGAAAAGACTCGACCTTGATTTCGACCGGCTGGCCTTTTCTCACAAAACCAATATCCTTGTTTTCCACCCAGGCTTCCACTTCCAGTTGATGCTCCTTCGGCACGACCACGAGCAGCTGCTGGGCCGGCGTGACCACTCCGCCGACCGTATGGACGGCCAACTGCTGGACAACCCCGTCGATCGGCGCGGCAAGTCGTTGCAGCCCGGTTTTCTGACTGGCTTTCACGAACTCCTGCATCAATGAATTGGCCTTGGTCTCCGCGTCTGACAATTCCTGCTGGCGTGTCTTTTTGAATTCCGAGATCAAGATCTGATAATTCTTTTCAGCCTCAGCGAGCGCTGACTGATTTTGCTTGAGCTGATACCGCTGGCCGGCCAATTCCTGCTTTTTGTCAATCCGCTGCTGTTCGAACTGGAGATAATCCATTTCTGAAACATACTTGTCTCCAAGCAGCTTTTTATACGCCTGCGCCCGCTGCTCCTCAATCGGCACGGTAGCCTCCAGCCGCCTCACATTCTCCTTCGTCACCTGCACCGCCGCTGTGCGTTGGTCCACCGTGTGCTGCGCCGCTTCAACGCGTGCCTGGTATTCGGCCACCTGATCCCGCAACATCTGCTGCTGGACGGCGGCGAGTTTGGGATCGGACCCCGGCGGCACCTCGAAGCGGGTGCCACCGGAAAGCACGGCGCGCAAGCGCGCGGCATCAAGTTGTGCGGAATGATATTCATTAGACGCCTTATCACGGTCAGCGCTCGATTGAGTAGGATCAAGTTCGATCAACGAATCGCCTTTTTTCACTTCGACCCCATCCCGCACATGAATGGCCGTGATCACCCCGCTATCCAGCGGTTGAACGATTTTCGAATAGCCGCTGGGAATCGTCTTCCCCTGGGCAACCGCCACGATGTCGATCGTGCCGACGCTGGACCAGAAAATGCCTGCCGCAAAGACGAGCATGATGGTTCCGGCGATTGCCCGACCGATGGGAGATGGCGGAGCATCCTGAATCTCGAGCACCGCAGGAAGAAACTCCGCGGCTTTGCCCTGCGGCACTATGCGCGACGGCTGTTGCCGCTCGCCTTCCTTTGCCGCCCTCCAGGCATTCACGTATCTGGACACGATCCGACTGAGATTATCCAATTGAATAGACCTCATACTCCATGAATCTGTTCAAGTCTTATCTCACTCTTTCGGTAGCGCAGTCGGCGACCCCGGACGGATGTGCCTGCAACTTATGGAGCCGCGCATAGTAACCCCCGCAGCGGATCAGCTCATCGTGCGTCCCTTTCTCGGCAACCTCCCCTTTCTCGATCACATAGATGCAGTTCGCCGGTCGGACCGTGCTGAGCCGATGCGCGATAATGAACACCGTGCGGCCCTTGCAAATCTGCCCCAGGTTGCGTTGGATGATTGCCTCAGATTCGTAGTCCAGCGCGCTGGTTGCCTCATCAAAAATCACAATGCGCGGATTCGTGACCAACGCCCGCGCGATGGCGATCCGTTGCCGCTGGCCACCGGACAGCGAACAGCCATGTTCCCCAACCATCGTGTCATAGCTTTCTGATAGTTCCAGAATGAACTCGTGGGCGCCGGAAAGCTTTGCAGCCTGCACGACCACTTCCATGGGAATGCCGGGATCAGCGAGCGCGATGTTGTCGCGCACGGTCCGGTTGAACAGAAAATTCTCCTGCAGCACCACGCCAATCTGCCGGCGCAGCCAGGCGGGATCCACCTGGGCGAGATCGATGCCATCCACCAGGATCCGCCCCCGCTCGGGAATATAGAGCCGCTGTGCGAGCTTGGTGATTGTGCTCTTGCCGGACCCCGACCGCCCGACGAGGCCGATCACCTGGCCCGGCTCGACGGTCAACGACACCTTACGGAGAATTTCCTGTCCATCGGGCCGATAGCGGAAACTCACCTGATCGAACTCGACACGACCTGCCAGCTTCGGCAATGTCATTCGGCTAGGGTTGTAGGTCGGCTCCGGCGTCGTATTCAGGACTTCGCCCAATCGCTGCATGGACACCCCGACCTGCTGAAACTCCTGCCAGAGGTTCACAATGCGCAGCATCGGGCTTGTCACCTGCCCTGCCAGCATGTTGAATGCGATCAGCTGGCCGATACTCAAATCGCCATTCATGACCTGATAGGCCCCGAACCAGAGAATGGCGATCATCGTCGATCGATTGATGAAGGACGCCACCTGGCTCGTCACCGTGATCAGGCTGGTGGCCCGGAAGCTGGCCTGCACATAGGCGGCGAGCTGCTCCTCCCACTTGCGCTGCAGCGGCGGCTCCACCGCCATCGCTTTCACGGTCTGGATGCCGGAAATGGACTCGACGAGAAACGCCTGGTTTTCTGCGCCACGGTTGAATTTCTCGTTCAGCCTGGTCCGGATGATCGGTGTAATGATGATCGAGATGGCGGCATAGAGCGGTATTGTCACCAACACGACCAGCGTCAAGGTGATGCTGTAGAACAGCATCACGCTCAGAAGCACCACCGTAAACAGCAGATCCAGCACCACAGTGACGGAGTTGCTGGTGAGAAACTGGCGAATGTGCTCCAGCTCGCGGATGCGCGCGACCGTGTCGCCCACCCGCCGCGCCTCAAAATAGGCCAGTGGCAAAGCCAGCAGGTGCCGAAACAGTTGCGCGCCGAGCCCGACATCGATGCGGTTCGTCGTATGCGAGAACAGATAGGTTCGCAGTCCACCCAGAATGGCCTCGAATAACGCCAGCGCGATCATGCCGATCGTCAGCACGTGCAACGTGGTAAGTCCCTTGTGGACCAGTACTTTGTCGATCACGACCTGCGTAAAGAGCGGCGTGAGGAGCCCGAATATTTGCAGAAAAAAAGAGCCCAACAGCACTTCGCCGAGCAGCCGCCGATATTTGACGATCGCGGGGATGAACCAGGTGAAATCAAACCGCCAATCCTCCGGGCGCAACCCGGCGCGCTTGGTCACCAGCAACAATTCACCGCTCCACTGTTCCTCAAACGTCTGGCGAGAAAGGATCATTGGCCGAGGCTCCAGCGGATCCTGGACGAGGATCTTATCGGCTTCAGCCTTCGCCACAACGATGTAGCGGCCGTCGTTCATCTTGGCCATGCCCGGCAACGGAGTGCCGGCTAACGTAGCCCAGGCGCTTTTGACGAGGCCGGCTTTAAACCCGAGATGCCCGGCGGCGCGCAGCAAATCCGCATCGGACAGCATCTTGCTCGGCTCGCCGAACTGATGGCGCAACTGATCGCCATTCGCCGGGACACTGAAATACCTGGCGAGGAGCAACAGGCAAAGCAGCCCCCTATCCGCTAAAGACGAAGGGCCGCCTCCCGGCGCCCCTCCTTGCTTCGCTTCCGCTACGAGTTGCTGCAATCTACCATTCATTACATCACGCCTGCCCTTTGGGTTCTCCCTTGCGCGGCGCCGCTTGGCGGCGCAGCCCCATGAGTGTCTGCTGCAGTTGTTGTTGCAGCCGCCCAAGCGCGTCCAGCGGCAGCGCAATGCGTGCCGTGCGCGTGCCACGCACGCCCTTTGGAATCGGTTTGTTTTGCCGAATGGCCTGCCCCAATGCGCTAAAGAGCGCAGGCTCGATGAATCCAAAATCCACGTGGGCGATCCCTTGCGCCACGCTCACGGCGGTATAGTTGGCCATCAGGGGCTGCTCGGTGGCATTTCCAGGCGTCAGTTGGACATTCAAAGTGACGGCCTTCTCGGACTGTTCAGATTTCTCTGGCTTGTCAGACTGCTCGGGCATGGCTCCTCCTTGTGAGTCACCAAATAGTTAGGAGTCAGAATATGAAATGGGAAGCGAAGCCTACGCTCGTCCCTCTACCCTGTCAAGCCTGCCGTGCTGTGACTTCCCTGGACGGAGGATCGCTAGGTCGAGAACTGGCTGGACAATTCGCCCGGCTTGAAGACGCCGCGCTCGGTGATGATGGCGGTGATGAGGGCTGCTGGCGTGACGTCGAAGGCGGGATTGAGGACTGCGACGCCCTCGGGGGCAATCGACGGTCCGCTGTGTAGCGTGGTCACTTCGTTGGGGTTGCGCTGCTCGATGGGAATTTTGTC
>JAIBHQ010000238.1 GCA_020028595.1 Nitrospirota bacterium | reverse complement strand
AAACTTCAGCCGCCCTGGTCTACACCGTCCGACTCTGCCGGCAGCACGCACTCGAGGCAGTGACGGACTCAGAGATTCACTTTCGCTTATTGGAACGGACCTGCTCGCGCGACGGGATATCGCTTCAGAATCAGTTGGTCATCCGAGCGGGATATTAACTTGCTTGGCAGTTGGTGGCGACGGCAGTAGAATAAAGAACCGTGGCTAAATCCCCGTCCACATACGCCACCCCGGAAACCATCGAAGAGCAGGGTACCAGCACGGGCGAAGGGCTGGAAGCCAAGGTGGTGGTGTACAACTGCAACTGCCACACCTACCAACAAGTCATTCAACTATTCTGCGAAGCCATCCCGGGCATGACGCCAGGCAAAGCCTTTGAGCTGGCGTGGAAAATCGACCATCAAGGCAGCGCTGTGGTTTTCGAAGGCGACCGGGCAACGGCAGAACAGATTGCCAAACGTCTGGCAACCGGCGGGCTGCGGGTTGCCGTTCAATAGGCACCCGCACCCCTACGATCGATGTGAGTATTCGCCAGGAAGGAAGGCTTAGCGGTGAGCGACGCGGCGCACACCCCGGTGACGCTGCGCCACACGCCTGGTCATTTTTCTTGCGACCACACGCCGAATCGTTCTGACAGTCCGACGTGCGGACCGGCGGACCGTCCGTTTCCGCACCACGCGGAGCGGCGGGCGATGGAAGGCTGCAGCAGAGGGCCGGCCGGAACGCCCCAACGTCTCTCCGCTATACACGCGCACCTGATACAATTCGAACAGCTTGTTGATCGCTTTCGGGTCGCCTCTGCGGGCGGCATTCAGCAGCCGCCGCCGCTGATTCAGTTCTTCTTCCTCCGTATGAGATGCCGCGCGTCGTTCCATCGGTCAAAACCTTTCTTCCGCTGCCTATGTTTATCTAGTAAATACTCTTAACAGACTTGTCATTATATACTGCGGGCGCTGTTTCACAAAGGACTTTGCGCTTTAGCGGGTAGATTTTCGTAAATTTCACGCTCTTCTCTCAAAGCATACGCAAGATATTGATATAATTGACATTTATAACGCTTGCTCTTTAATGGACAATTCACTGGGATGCCGTTTACCCGAAGGTTCTGCGCCCGTATAATCAACCACGGACACCCCATGACGAAACCCTCGCTTCAAGAATCTCCGCTGGCAAAAACCCTTGCGGAATATACGCGCGACGCAGCACCCGAACTGTGCGAAAAACATCCGAACAAGGAAGTCCTCTGCGTCGCTTGCGGACATCGGTGCGTGATCCGCGACGGTCGCATCGGCATCTGCAAAGTTCGATTCAACGAAGGCGGCACACTGAAGGTCCCGGCCGGATACGTCGGCGCGCTCCAGTGCGATCCCATCGAAAAAAAGCCGTTCTTCCATGTCCTGCCCGGATCGCTGGCGCTCAGCTTCGGCATGATGGGCTGCGATTATCACTGCCCCTACTGCCAGAACTGGGTCACGGCTCAGGCGCTCAGAGATCCTGAAGCCGTCAGCACCATCATCCCCATGACAGCGGCCACACTGGTAGCCACAGCCCAGGAGCATGGCGCGCCAGTTATTGCCAGCACGTACAACGAGCCATTGATCACCAGCGAACAGGAGGAATACCGCAAGCTCGGCGGGCAGCTCGCCGGTGTGCTGGACACGATCAAGCGTTTGCACGAAATGGGCTTCTGGGTCGAAATCGTCACGCTCATTATCCCGGGCTTCAACGACACGGAGCAGGAACTCAAGGCCATGACGGAATTCCTCGTGTCCGTTTCACCCGACCTCCCCTGGCACGCCACGGCCTTTCACAAGGACTACAAGATGATCGAGCCGGACAATTCGACAGCTCAGGCGCTGATCCGCGCCGCGGAAATCGGGCAAAAGAGCGGCCTACGGTATGTCTATGCCGGCAACCTGCCCGGCCGCGTGGGTCCGTACGAGGATACCTACTGTCACAGTTGCGGCATAGCGGTCGTCAAGCGGATTGGCTATCGGATTCTGGAAAAGACAATCAAGCCAGATGGCGCTTGCCCGCGCTGTGCTACAGTGATTCCCGGCTTCTGGAGTTAACGTGTAGTTGTGCGCGTGAAACTGACCGCTCTATAATCATCACGATCTCATTGAGAAAAGGAGTATTTCATGGAAACGCAGACTAAAACCGACGTTAAAGACGATCCCAAGGCCCGCGAGTTGCTGCGCAAGGCCTTTGAGAACACCGCCCGCTGGCAAGCCAACTTCAAAGGTTTCTCGGCCGATCTCACAGTCAATGTGAACGGCAAGGAGGTCAAGGGCAGCGTCACCGTCAAGGGACCGCGTGATCTGAGCGTCAGCCTGCCGGACGGCAACCTCCAGAAATGGGCGCAGGACCAGATCGGCATGATCGCCGTGCACCGCGGGCCGCGAAGCTTCGAGGAATCGGACGGCAAATATGCCCTCACGCTGGGCGACGACACGGACCACCCAATGGGCCCGCGCCTGATCATCAACGGCGACGGCATGCACTCGTTCTATCGGGTCAAGGGCGACCGCATCACGCAGATCAACCGCAAGATGGGGCACCCCGGCGCGCCGCCGATCGCTTTCACGATCAACGTGGAAGACAGCATGGTCACCAAGGACAACAAGTTCCTTACCACCCGCTACACGGTCTACTACTCCTCGCCTAAAGACGGAAAGCTGACCAACGTCGAAAGCTTCACGGATTCCCACGTCCGCGTGGATGCGTCGGACCTGCCGGCCTCGCGGCGGATCATTTCCTACGAGAACGGCGAAGTGACGGTGAAGTCCCTTACCTTCTTTAACCACAAGATGCTGTAATGGATCTTCGGAAGAATTACCCGCGCAGCCCCAGGGAAAAACTCGCCGGCTACGTCCACCTGCCGCGGATGATTGACAAGTGCCGCGCCTCCCTTGCCGGCACCGAGGGCGACTACATCTACCCCTGCCCGATGGATCAGCGGCTGCTGGACTTCGCCGGCATCACGGCAAAACAGCTCTCGAAAACCGTGAGCGAAAAGGATGACGCAGCTGTGGCCGAGTGGTTCAAGAAAACGGCAAAGCACCACAGTGCCGCCGAAGTCGAACAATGGAACGAGAAGTTCCTGACGCGGGGGCCTGACACGGACGAGAAAAAAGACTACTTCAAGCAGCAGCGGGACGCGATTGACTCGACCAGAACCGATATCACGAGTTGGGCTGACCTGCTGGACCTGGACGAAAAACGATCAGTACCAAAGCGAACCACCACATAGGGAGACAAGAATGGAATTCGTGAAATGGATGAGCCTGCTGACCTTTGCCGTGGCGATCAACTGGACCAATGTCGCGATTGCCGAAGACCTGCCGCGCGAGGCGGTGCTGCCGCTGGCATTGGCGACCAAAGCCGCATCGGTTGCCGTGGAAAAATGCACCAAGGATGGCTACAAAGTCACCGCTGCAGTCGTGGACAAGGCCGGCGTGCTGCGGGCGCAACTTCGAGGCGATGGAGCCGGCCCCCACACAGTGGATAGCAGCCGAAGGAAGGCTTACACAGCTGGAAGCACGGGACGAGCCACCAGCGAACTGGCAGAACTTGTTATAAAGGCGCCGCACCTGCACTCTTTAGGCAAGATGAATGAAAACATTCTCATCCTCGGCGGCGGCCT
>JAIBHQ010000083.1 GCA_020028595.1 Nitrospirota bacterium | reverse complement strand
GCAGAATCTGCGCGGCCTCAACGGCCCGCGTAGCGATATAGGAGAATCGGCCATAGCCTTCAGGCGCTTGCGAAAAGTCGCGCAACTGTTTGGATATGACCGACACGTGCTTGAGATCCAATGTGCCAATGATATGGCGCAAAAACGAGGTCTTTTTCTCATTTGGCTCGAGCAATGTCACCCGGAGTTCCGGAGCCAGTATTTTCAGCGGCAACCCCGGGAAGCCTGCTCCGCTGCCGACATCCAGCAGCGACGCATTTTTTCGCTGTTCCAACGCCTGGCTGTATAGCAGTGAGTCGAGGAAATGCTTGATGACAATTTCTTTTGTATCCTGGATTGCCGACAGATTGATTTTTTGGTTCCAGCGATCAAGTTCACGGTAATAGGAAGCAAAAGCCGAAACCTGATCTTGATCTAACTTTATACCAAATATAGATGTTTCTTCAATCAAAACATCTACAAATAGTGTTTGTTCCACGTGGAACATCTACGCCAATCAGCAGATCTGGTCAAGCGGTATTTCGTGCGTAACGATCTCGCGAGGGTGCCACGGAAAGAGTTTTTAGTTAAGCCGAAATCGGGGCTGCTTGACCCTATTGTTGACGCCGGTCGCGCTCAAGAGCGACGAGCAGGAGCGAGATGGCTGCAGGCGTCACGCCTGAAATGCGAGAAGCCTGGCCGATGGAAGCGGGGCGGACCAGGTTCAATTTTTCGAGCACCTCTCGTGAAAATCCCAGGACGCTGCCGTAGCTGAAATCGGCCGGGATTTTCTTTTCCTCAAGTTTTTCAAATCGTGAAATTTGCTGGAGCTGTCGCTTGATATAACCGTCATATTTAACTGTAATTTCAATGGCTTGAGATATTTCTTCATTATCTGAATGCATCGTGCCGAGCAATTCGGTGAGCTTGGAATAGGTCATGCTCTGCCGGCGCAGTACGTGGGCCATGGTCGCATCGGGCGAGAGCGGCTCGGGCGAGACGGCCGCGAGTTTTTCAAGAAACGATTTGACCGAGGCCGCTCGAGTTTCCTGCAAGTAACGCACTTCCCGTTCGATCCGATCACGCTTGCGCTGGAAGCGCGCATGGTCGGCTTCCGGCACGAGCCCCAAACGATACCCGATATCCGTGAGCCGCGTGTCCGCATTGTCATGACGGAGCAGCAGGCGGTATTCCGCGCGCGAGGTGAACATGCGATAGGGCTCGCGCGCATCTTTCGTGATGAGGTCGTCGATGAGCACGCCGATGTAGGCTTGCGAGCGGTCCAGCACGAGCGGGGACTCGCCGCGCACGGACAAGGCCGCGTTGATCCCGGCGATGATGCCCTGCGCGCCCGCCTCTTCATAGCCGGAGGTGCCGTTGATCTGTCCCGCGTGGAACAGCCCGGAGACCGGCTTGGTTTCCAGTGTCGGGTGAAGTTGACGCGGCGGGAAATAATCGTACTCGATGGCGTAGCCCGGCTTGAGCATCGTCGCTCGTTCGAGTCCTGGAATTGTCTTCAGGATGGCTGCCTGCACATCCACCGGCAGACTCGTGGAAATCCCGTTCGGATAGTATTCCACGGTGTCCAGTCCTTCCGGCTCGATGAAAATCTGATGCCGTTCCTTGTCCGCAAAACGCACGACCTTGTCTTCGATCGAGGGGCAGTAGCGCGGTCCCACGGATTCGATCACGCCCGAGTACATCGGCGAGCGGTCGAGGTTGTTGCGGATGATCTCGTGGGCGTCCTGATTGGTGTAGGTGAGGTGGCAGGGCATCTGCGCATTGACGATCCGCTCCGTGCGCGCTGAAAAGGGCGGCGGCGGATCGTCACCCGGTTGGATCATCATCGCGGCGAAGTCGATCGTGTCCCGGTGCAGGCGTGGCGGCGTGCCGGTCTTCAAGCGTCCCACTTCAAAGCCCAGGTCGCGCATGCAGTCCGACAGGTGTTCGGCCGAGGCCTCGCCGCCGCGCCCGGCCGGAAAATGCGTGAGCCCGATGTGAATCAGGCCTTTCAAGAACGTGCCCGACGTGAGAATCACGGCCCGCGCGGCGACCTGCTCGCCAGTGCCGGTCACGAGGCCGGTCACTCGTCCGCCTTCTGTGAGGAGCCGATCCACCGTGCCCTGTGCCACATCAAGCCCAGGCTGTTCGCGCAAGGTCTGCTGCATGGCGAGACGGTAGAGTTTTTTGTCGCACTGCACGCGGAGCGCCCGCACGGCCGGCCCCTTGCTGGTATTCAACATCCGAAACTGAATACCGGCGCGATCCGTGTTGCGCCCCATTTCACCGCCCAGCGCATCGATTTCCTTGACCAGATGCCCCTTCGCGATGCCGCCCACGGCCGGGTTGCAGGACATCTGCGCGATCTTGTCCAGTTCCATCGTCAATAAGAGGACGCGCGTGCCCATGCGCGCTGCCGCCAGCGCGGCTTCGCAGCCGGCATGCCCGCCTCCGACGACCACGATGTCGTATTCAAGAGCCATATAACTCGGCTTTCAGCCTTCAGCGGTCAGCTTCAAGCTAACTGCTGAAAGCTGATCGCTGATAGCTTCCTATTTTCCGATGCAAAATTCCTTGAAGATCCGGTCGAGAATATCGTCCGTGCTGACCGCGCCGGTAATTTCGCCCAGCGCATCGATCGCCGCGCGAAGGTCCATCGCGATCAACTCGCCGGCCTGTCCGGCCTCAACAGAGGCGAGCGCTGCCGTCATCGCATCCTGCGTTCGTTGGAGTGCGGTCTGGTGGCGAAGATGGGTCACCAGGACGGTTTCTCTGGTTTCAAAGTCCGGACGAATGAGCAGCAGTCGAATCCGGTCCCGCAACTCATCGAGCCCATCACCTGTTTTGACGGAGATCTGCGCCACCGCACAGTCGGATCCGGCAGGAGGCAAAAGAGCCGGGTCGATACGACCAGGCAGGTCCGTCTTATTGACGACCACAAGCCGCTTCTGATCGACATTCGGGCAGGCGTCTTCCAACAGGGTCCGGTCGTCCTGCGTCAACGGCATCGATCCGTCCAGGACGATCAACAATAGATCGGCCTGCTCCTGCGCGACGCGGCTGCGCCGCACGCCTTCTTGCTCCACGGGATCGGTAGTGTCGCGAATGCCCGCCGTGTCCAGGAGACGAACAGGAATGCCCCGGATGTTCAGCACTTCTTCCAGCACGTCGCGCGTGGTGCCCGGGATGGGCGTCACGATTGCCCGATCCGTCTTGAGCAGCGCGTTGAGCAGGCTCGATTTTCCGACGTTCGGTCTGCCGATGATCGCCGCCGTGACGCCTTCGCGAAGAATCCGGCCTTCACGGCTGTGGGCGAGCAGCCGGCCGACGGCCTCGTGCGCCTGCCGGAGGCCGGCTGTCAGTTCAACCGATGGAATGAACGCGATATCCTCTTCCACGAAATCGATGCCCGCTTCGACGTGCGCCAGCAGGCCGATGAGTTTCTCCCGGACCGTGTCGATTTCCCTGGACAGAGCTCCGCGCAACTGCTCCTGCGCAATCCGCAGCCCGCCCGCCGTTTTCGCCCTAATGGTATCGAGCACGGCCTCGGCCTGGGCCAGGTCCAGACGGCCATTAAGGAAGGCTCGTTTCGTAAATTCCCCGGGCTCAGCCAATCTGGCCCCCGCGCGGATCAGCGCTTCGCAGATCGTTTGCAGAATGACCACACCGCCGTGGCACTGGAGTTCGACGACGTCTTCGCCGGTATAGGACCGCGGACCGCGCATGACGACCACCAGCGCGTCATCGAGCAGCGCGCGACGGCGTGAATCGGTCGGGTCGAGCAGATCCGCGTGGTGGAGCACGTGGCTGGCGGCGGAGGGCAGCGGCGCGCCGGACCGCAGCGCGACCAGACCGGACGCGGCATCGATGGCTTTTTCGCCGCTGACGCGCACGATGCCGATGCCGCCTTCACCAATCGGAGTCGCGATGGCACAAATGGTATCGTTCAACTGGTAGTTCATGCGTCGGATCAGAACTCCATCTGCTATCAGATTACGCTGCGATGGTCGATCTCATAGCGCCAATCGGAGTGGCGATGGCGCAGATCGTGTCGTTCAATGGTCCACTCATGGTGGAACTCAGGTCGTTGGCTGGTCGGAGGAAGTCGAAAACGTCGGCTGCCTGTAAATGTACCGGTCCGTGACGAACTGCTGGCCGATGGTCAGCAAGTTATTGGTGAACCAGTACAGCACCAGCCCGGATGCAAAATTCAGGAACAGCAGGGTCATGAACGCCGGCAGCAGCAGCATGATCTTGGCCTGCACCGGGTCCATGGTCGTGGGCGTGATTTTTTGCTGAATCATCATCGTCACGCCCATGAGAATCGGCAGCACATAATAGGGATCGGGTATCGAGAGATCGGTCACCCACAGGAGAAACGGCGCCTGCCGGAGTTCGATCGTCATATACAGGACATTGAACAGCGCGACGAAGACCGGCATTTGCAGCAGCATCGGCAGGCAGCCGCCGACCGGATTGACTTTATGATCGCGGTACAGCTTGATCAGCTCCTTGTTCAGTCGATCCCGGTCGTCCTTGTACTTGGTCTGCAGCGCCAGCACCTTCGGCTGGAGGAGCTGCATCTCCTTCATGGACTTGTAGCTTTTATATTGCAGCGGCGCGAACAGCAGCTTGATGCCGACCGTCAGCAGCACGATCGCGATGCCGTAGTTCTGTGTGTAGTCGTGCAGAAACCGCAGGACGGAGAACAGCGGCTTGGCGACCGCTTTGACCATGTCCCAACTGCCGAAGATGAACCATCCGAAGTCGATCGTGTCTTCAAGCCCCGCATCCAGCGTTTTCAGGATCTCGAATTCCTTCGGGCCCGCGTAGAGTCGAAAGGTCAGCGGCGCCGACACGGACGGCGCGGGAAACCGCACCTGCGCCGAGGCGAGTCTCTCGCCTTCTTTCTTAATCCAGACGGCGGTGGCGCCGGTCGGCATGGCCACGCTCATGAAATACTTGTCCTGCAGCGCGACCCATTTGACGTTGCCCTTTAATTCCTGCTCGGTGTCCGGCAGGTCCTTCTCAATTTTGTCCTCGATGCGGGAGGCCGGACCGATCAGACCGATCAGGCCCTCGCTCCATTCGACAATGCCGAAATTGGTACCCAGCCCGGTCGCCAGCGTTCCGCTGATGCCTTCCGTGACGACCGCCACATCCACCACATAACTGTCATGGTGAAAGGTCAGCTGTTTTTCCACGCGGACCGGCGATCCCGGCGCCTGCCCGGGTGCACGATAGGTCAGCGTGAGGTGGCCGGTCGGATGGGCCGCGTCGAGCCTGCTGAAATCGCGTTCGACCTCATACAGCGCCTCGTTCACGCGCCGGGTGAGCGCTTCGTCAGTGGTGTGCAACGACAGCGGCCCGGCGAACTTCCCTTCTTTGTGCACCAG
>JAIBHQ010000082.1 GCA_020028595.1 Nitrospirota bacterium | reverse complement strand
AAACGGCCGTCCTATTGTCCCGCAAGGCCAGCGCGCCGAGGTGCTGGCGGCATTGGCCTGTGTGGATTACGTCGTCCTGTTCGACGAATCGGACCCCGGGCAGCTCATCACTGCTCTGCAGCCGGATGTCCTGGTCAAGGGCGGCGACTGGAAGCCGGAGCAGATCGTCGGCCGCGAGTCGGTCGAAGCGCGCGGCGGCATGGTTCGCACCGTCCCCCTCATCCCCGACGTGTCCACCACGAGCCTCGTCGACAGGATTAAATCCCAAAAGCCGTGACGCGTGACAAGTGACGAGTGAACAGTGAGAGCACGATCCTAAGAAATATACTACCTGTCACCCGTCACGCATCACCCGTCACGATTCGCAATAGAGCCCATGCCCATCGCGAGTCAAACCGTTTCCCATTGGGATACAGTCCTCCAGCCGGTCCTGGACGCCCTGCGCGGCGCGAAGCACCGGCCCTGCCTGACCGGCCTGCACGGTTCGGCGACGGCGTTCGCGCTGACCCTGCTGGCGCGCGCTGATGACCGGTCCTGGCTGATCGTCGTCGATTCGGACGAGGCCGCCGAGCGTCTGTCCAACGACCTGCGGTTCTTCCATCATCTGCTGGGGCTGTCGACCGGTCCGCTCGCGTTGTTTCCCGAGTGGGAAACCCTGCCCTATGAAGCGACACCGCCCCACGTCGAACTGGTCGCGCGACGGATGCGGACGCTGCACCAATTGACGACCGGACAGCGCACCCTGCTGGTCACCTCCGTCCCCGCCCTGCTCCACCGCCTGCTCCCGCGCACCGTGTTCACCGGGGCCTGTCTCCGGCTCGCTCCCGGCGGCACGATGGAGCGCGACGCGCTGATCACGCACCTGCTCCGGCTCGGCTACCGGCGAACGTCGGTGGTGGAGATTCCCGGCGAGTTCAGCATCCGCGGCGGCATCATGGACATTTATTCCACCGCCTACGACGAACCGTTGCGCCTCGAATGGCTGGGCGACACGATCGAGTCAGTGCGGCTATTCGACCAGGCCACGCAAAAATCCACCGCCGTGCGCGACCATGCCTGGGTGCTGCCCGCCCGCGAGTTGATTCATCCCGAAGGCCGTCGCGAAGGCCCGGACAAGGGATTGGAACCGCTCCCACCCGATGCCGAATGGCGCGGGCCGGATGTCTACGACGGCCTGGAGACGTTGCTGGACTATTATGCTGCGCCGCCGGCGCTGGTGTTCGAGAATCCGCCGACATTGGCCAAAAAAGCGGCCGAGTTTTGGGAAGAAATCACAGACGCGCATGAGCGGCACAGCGGGAAGAACGATCGCGATCCCTACCCGGAACCGACCCGGTTGTTTCTCACGTGGGAGGAGATCCCGGCGCTCACCGTCGCGTGGCCGCGCCTGGCGACAGCGCCGCTCGCGTCGCTCGATGATTCCTGGCAGCCGGCCGTCACCTTTCCCGTTCAATCGCCGGCGAGTGTCGGGCTGGCGCAGCGCGGCACGCCGTTTACCGAGACGCTGGCGATCCTGAATCGCCTGCGAAGCGGCGGCCTGGTCGTGCTCGTGGCGCGCAGCCGCGGCCAGGTGGACCGCCTGCTGGCTCTCTTCGGCGAGCACGATCTGCCGGCCGCGCTCTGGACTCCGCAGCGCTGGACCGCGTCAGGCACGCAGAAGTCGCCGTTCTCTCTGATGCACGGCGATCTGTCGGCCGGTTTCGTGTCCGCCGACGGACGGCTGACGATCGTCACCGAGGAGGAACTGTTCGCCAAGGGCGCCCGCCACCGGCCGCCGCCCAAGAGCAAGACCGCCGCGTTCCTCTCGTCGCTGGAGGATCTGAGCGAGGGCGACTTCGTCGTGCACGTGCAGCACGGAATTGGCCGCTACCGGGGCCTGCGGCGCCTGTCGGTTCAGGATTTCGAGAGCGATTTTCTGATCCTGGAATTCGCCGGCGGCGACACGCTCTATGTGCCGCTCGACCGGCTGAATCAGATCCAGCGCTACTCCGGCGCGGAGGGCCACGTGCCGCGGCTGGACCGGCTGGGCGGATCCAGCTGGGCGCGCACCACGGCCCGCGTCAAGAAGGACATCGAAGAGATGGCGCAGGAGCTGGTCGAACTCTATGCCAACCGCGAAGTGGTCAAACGCGCCGGGTACGGCGGCGACAGCACGCTGACCCACGAGTTTGAAGCGGCCTTCGAGTACGAGGAGACGGAGGACCAGCATCGCGCGATCGAGGACGTCAAGCGCGACATGGAATCCCCCAGGCCCATGGACCGCCTCGTCTGCGGCGACGTGGGCTACGGCAAGACGGAAGTCGCGATGCGCGCGGCCTTCAAGGCCGTGGAGGACAACCGTCAGGTGGCCCTGCTCGTGCCGACGACGATTCTGGCCCAGCAGCACTACGACAATTTTTTCCAGCGTTTCGCGCCGTTCCCCGCGCGTGTCGCCATGCTGTCGCGGTTCCAGACGGCCAGGGAGGCCAGGGCGATCCTGAAGGACCTTGCCGCGGGCTCGGTGGACGTCGTCATCGGCACGCACCGGTTGCTCCAGAAGAATGTGCAATTTCGAAATCTCGGCCTGGTCATCATCGACGAGGAGCAATGGTTCGGCGTCCGGCACAAGGAGCGGCTCAAGCAGATGCGGACGCAGGTGGACGTGCTGACGCTCACCGCCACGCCGATTCCGCGCACGCTGCAGATGGCCATGTCCAGCCTCCGCGACCTCTCGATCATCGAGACGGCACCGGCCGGGCGCCTGGCGATCAAGACCCAGGTGTTGCGCTACCACGAGACCGCCATCCGGGAGGCGCTCCTCCGCGAGCTGGGCCGCGGCGGCCAGGCGTTCTTCGTCTACAATCGCGTCCAGACGATGGAGCGCATGGGCGCGAGGCTCCAGGCGCTGGTGCCTGAAGCGAACATGGTCATGGCCCACGGGCAGATGGACGAGCGCCTGCTGGAGTCGGTGATGCTGAAATTTTTGCGCCGCGAAGCGGACGTGCTGGTGACTTCCGCGATCATTCAGTCCGGCCTGGACGTGCCCAACGCGAACACCATCCTGGTGCACCGCGCCGATACGTTTGGATTGGCGCAGCTCTACCAGCTGCGCGGCCGCGTCGGCCGGTCCGGCCAGCAGGCCTACGCCTACTTCCTGACCCCGGAAGAGGGCGAGCTGACCCCCGACGCGCAGAAGCGGCTCGTGGCCATTCAGGAATTCACGGAACTGGGTTCGGGATTCCGGATCGCCGCCGCCGACATGGAAATCCGCGGCGCCGGCAATCTCCTGGGCAGGCAACAGTCGGGGCACATCGCGGCGATCGGGCTGGATCTGTACCTCAAGATGGTCGAACACGCGGTTCAACAGATCAAGGGGACCGTGGTCGAAGACGACCCGGAGCCGACGCTGCACCTGAACGTCTCGGCCTTCATTCCGGAAGACTACGTCGGCGACTCCCATCAACGCCTGTCGCTCTACAAACGGCTCTCGTCCTGCCGCCAGGTGGGCGATTTGGCCCTGCTGCACGGAGAGATTCAGGATCGCTACGGCACCCTCCCCGACCCGGTGGAGCGGCTCTTCGAAGTCATGCAGGTCCGGATGCTGGCGCAGACGCTCCGGCTGGCGCAGGTGGAGGTCAAACCGGGGCCGCCGCCCACCGTCGCGTTCACCTTCGATCCCAACGCCGCCGTCCCGGAGGGGGGGATCCGGCAGATCATGGACCGGTATCCGCGGCGATTCCGTCTGCGCTCGCCCCTCTCCTTTGACGTGCAGATGCCGAAGCCGGATTGGGCCTCGGTGTTTCCCGAACTGACCGCTGTCTTGCAAACGCTCGCTGTCTGTGATACCAAAAAGCCCGTTCCATCAGCCTAATCGGACACTGTGCAAACATCATTCAGCACTCGGCACTCAGCACTCAGCACTGCGCGCATCGCGTTGGCGTGCGCGCTGCTCGGCCTGCCCGGTTGCACACCGGCTGCGTCCGATGAATCCCCCGTCCTCGCCGTCGTAAACGGCAAACCCATCACGCAGAGCGAATTCGACGTCCGGTGGGCCGAACTGCCGGAATCCCGGCAGGTCCGCTATCAACGCGAAGGCGGCAAGAAAAAGTTTCTGGAGGACATGATCGCGCGGGAGCTGTTGCTGCAGGAAGCGCGCCGGCTTGGCCTCGACCAGACGACGGAGGTCCGCGAACGGGCGCAGCGGTTCCAGGAGCAGCTCGCGCTGGACGAACTGGTGCGGGAGATGGCGAAGACTCACGGACAAGTGAACCAGGAGGAGATGGAAGCCTACTACATGGCGCATTCCTCCGCGGTGCTGGCCACGGAACACATTCGCGCGTCGCAAATCATCGTCCCCACCGCCATGCAGGCGCTGGATGTGAAAAAGCAACTTGAGGCGGGAGCGGACTTCGCCAAACTCGCCCAGAAATTCTCAATCGATCAGGCGACGAAGTTTCGAGGAGGCGACCTGGGCCCGTATCGGAAGAACGCCGCACCGCCGGAAATCGAGGCCGCCATTCTGACGCAGAACCCAGGCGCCGTGAGCGATCCGATCCAGGTGGCGGCGGGCTTCGCGCTCGTCAAGGTCACCAGCCGCGACCCTCTGGACGCCCGAAGCGCGCACGTCGCCCGGGAACGGCTCATGCAGGAGCTGTCCGCCGAGAAGCGGCGCAAGCAGTTCGAAGAATTCCTGGCGGCCCTGCGCAGCAAAGCCGCCATCCGCATGGCCGATGCGTCCCGAATCGTTCCCGACGCCCCCGGCCAGGTGCCCGGCGTGCCCACTCCGTAAAGACTCCGCCATGATTCACCAGCATCACGCATCAGCTGAGTTGCCTCCCCTGCCGCTCCGGACCTGCCCTCGTCGCGGCGCCGGGCTGTTGATCGGCATCGCCCTGGCCGCAGCATCAACCCTGCTTCCGATCCACACTGATGCCGCGGAACTCACGGACCGGATCGTCGCCGTCGTCAACAAGGAAGTCATCATGCTCTCCGAGCTCAGAACGGAAATGGAGCCGGAGCGCAAGCGGCTGAAGCAACAGTACCGCGGCGCCGAGCTCCAGACCAGGATGCAGCAGGCCGAGCACCGGACCCTCACCCGCATGATCGAGCGGCGGCTCCAGATGCAGCATGCGCAGACGAAGGGCATGGACCCGTCCGAGGAGGACATCCGGCGAACCGCGATGGACTTGCAGCAGCGGGGAACGCCGATCAACCTTGACGACCCCAAGGAAAAGAAAGCGCTCAAGGAGCAGTTGATTCTCTTCACCCTCGAGAACCGGGAAATCCGGACCGGGGTGATGGTGTCCGAGAACGATTTGAAGCGCTACTACGAGCGACACCTGACACTGTTCATGCTCCCCGAAGAGTACCGGATCAGCCAGATTCTCCTGCTCCCTCGCAAAGGCGA
>JAIBHQ010000081.1 GCA_020028595.1 Nitrospirota bacterium | reverse complement strand
GGTCGAGAATTTTGCTCACTGGGGTTACGCCGGGTGGTTTCTCTATGTGGTCGGTGCGGTCGAGGCGGCGGGGGCGATCGGGCTCTTGGTGCCGCGTCTGGCCGGATCAGCCGCGATGTTGCTCGGCGGCACGATGCTCGGCGCCGCGCTCACGCATTTGGTCCATCATGAAATGAAGGCGGTCCCCGTTCCGCTTGTCATCCTTGGTCTTCTCGCGGTGGTCGGCTATGCGCGGCGCGGTCCCGTGGTGGCGTTCTACGAACGGCTGACGGATAGTTACTAGGGAGTCGCGTGACCGAAGCCTGGCAGCCGCATGCGGCGATATGGTAGTTCTTGTCTGCCATGGCCTCTTCGCTCCTGCTGCTGATTCCTCCACTCACCCAACTTAATACGCCGTATCCCTCGACGGCGTACCTGACCGGCTTTCTCCGCGGGCGCGGTTACGCGGTCGCACAGGCCGATCTTGGGATCGAGATGGTGCTGGCGCTGTTTTCGCGGATTGGATTGGCTCGCGTATTTGATGAAGTCCGGCGACTGCCCGGGGAGCTGCCGGGGGAGGCCAGGCCGATGCTGGCACTGGAGTCGGCCTATCTGGAGACGATCGAGCCGGTGGTGGCGTTTCTCCAGGGAGCGGACCAGAGCCTCGCGCCGCGCATCTGCCAGGGGCGATTCCTGCCGCGCGGGCCACGTTTTGCGCGGGCGTCGGCGGCCCGGACCTTGTCCACGACGGATCATGCCAAACATCTGGCGACGCTCTATCTGGAAGATGTCGCGGATTTGGCGCAGGCCACGGTCGCCCCGCAGTTCGCGCTCAGCCGCTACGCGGAGCACGTGGGTGTCTCGGCCACGCAATTCGACACAATTCTAACAGCCCTGGCCGGCCCGCCCAGCCTCACGGATGCGTGGATGCTGGAAGCCCTCTGGCGGCATGTGGACGCGGCCGACCCCTCCGTCGTCGGGCTGACCGTGCCGTTTCCCGGCAATCTGTATGGCGCGTTTCGTATCGCGCAGGCGCTGAAGGCGCGGCGGCCCGACGTCAAAGTCGTGCTGGGCGGCGGCTATGCCAACACGGAGTTGCGCCGGCTCTCCGACCCACGCGTGTTCGACTATCTGGACTATGTGACGCTGGATGACGGCGAGCGGCCGCTGCTGTGCCTGCTGGAGCATCTATCGGGAAAGCGGGAGGAGCGGGAACTCAAGCGGACGTTTCTGCGAGCCGGCGGCGCCGTTGTCTGGCGCGACGGCGCGCGTGAACCGGACTTCGGAATGGCTGAAGCGGGCATGCCGACCTATGTGGGGTTGCCGCTTCATCGGTATCTGTCCGTGCTGGATACGCTGAATCCGATGCACCGGCTCTGGTCGGACGGCCATTGGAACAAACTGACCGTCGCGCACGGGTGCTACTGGAAACAGTGCACCTTTTGCGATGTGGGATTGGACTATATCGGCCGGTACGAAGCGACGCCGAGCGAGCGGCTGGCGGATCGCATCGAGGCGCTCATTGCCGAAACAGGCCGGCGGGGATTTCACTTTGTGGATGAAGCCGCGCCGCCGCATGGACTTAAAGATTTGGCGCTGACGCTGCTCGAGCGCGGCACGACGATCACCTGGTGGGGGAACATCCGCTTCGAGGAGGCCTTCACGCCCGACCTCTGCCGGCTGCTGGCGGCCTCCGGCTGCGTGGCGATCAGTGCCGGGCTGGAAGCGGCCTCGGACCGCCTGCTGGCGGAGATGAAAAAAGGGATTACGGTGGCGCAGACCGCGCGCGTGGCCGCCGCGTTCCGTGCCGCCGGCATCCTCGTACATGCGTATCTGATGTATGGACTGCCGGGCGAAACGGTCGCGGAAACAGTGGATGCGCTCGAACGTGTGCGGCAGTTGTTTGCGAAAGGACTGCTGCAGTCCGCCTTTTGGCATCGGTTTGTGGCGACGGCGCACAGTCCCATCGGGCTCGATCCGTCTGCGCACGGGATTCGGATTACCGGACCCTCAGCGGGCGGGTTTGCTGAAAACGATCTGGTGCATGAAGATCAAAAGGGCCAGGCCCCGGCATGGCTGGGGGCCGGGTTGAAGCAAGCCGTGCTCTCCTATATGGAAGGGGAGGAGCTGACCAAAGACGTACGCCGGTGGTTCGAGCGGTCGGTGCCCAAACCGACCGTACCGAACAACTGGGCCGGCCGTGCGATGGGCTCGACCCTGAACGACAGCGACTGCGGCTTCCGTAGCCCTGGTCATTTAAACGCCGCTCGGCCTGGACTTCTCGGCTACGGAACGGCGGAGGGGCGTTCTGGATCGTTAGATCGGAAGCTGGTGTGGATCGGCGGAACACCTGTCGTCGAATCAATCGGGCGCGGTCAGTGTCGGGTCATTTTGCCAAGCCGCAATGATGATGCGGATGTGCGGATGAGCGCTGAACAGGCAGCCTGGGTGGCAGGATTGATTCGGAGCGCGACGCCAAATCGAGGCGCACGCTATCCTGTGTTAAAAGACGTGCGGGCACAGTATCCAGCCGGCGGCCCGCGTGGGTTTGACTCAATGCTGCGCTCGGCTGCGTGGAAGCAGACCAGAGCCGCAGGGCTGCTCCTCGTCTGAAAACACGAGAGCCGCCCCCGATCATCCGATCGGGAGCGGCTCTTGCTTGATTCCCAATTCTTCTGTCTTGCCTAAACCGATTGCCCCGTACCCCGCGGCCTGCTTATTTAGGTTGCGGCGTGTAGCGCAGGTACGGCTTCACGGTTTTGAAGCCGGGGAACATTTTCTTGGCGTCCTCGTCGTTGACGGCGGGTGTGATGATGCAATCCTCGCCGTTCTTCCAGTTGGCCGGCGTGGCCACCTTGTGCTTGGCGGTCAGTTGCAGCGAATCGATCACGCGCAGCAGTTCGTCGAAGTTCCGTCCGCACGAAGCCGGGTAGGTCAGCATGAGCTTGACCTTCTTGTCCGGCCCGACGATAAACACGGAGCGCACCGTCATATTGTCGAGCGCGTTCGGGTGGATCATGTCGTAAAGCTGCGCGACCTTTTTCTCGGGGTCGGCGATCAGCGGATAGTTGACGGTGGTGTGTTGTGTCTCGTTGATGTCGCCGATCCAGCCCTTGTGGGCGTCGATCGGATCCACGCTGATCGCAATGACTTTCACGCCGCGCTTCTTCAGTTCCGGCATGATCTTGGCGACCGTGCCCAACTCGGTCGTGCAGACCGGGGTGAAATCCTTGGGGTGCGAGAAGAGAATGCCCCAGCCCCCGCCCAGCCAGTCGTGAAAGGTGATCTTGCCTTCGGTCGTGTCCGCCGTGAAGTCCGGCGCTTCGTCTCCCAATCGCAGTGCCATGGTCGGCCTCCTTTTAATGATGCGGTGAAATCAATGAATTCATTGGTCCAGTGAAGCGGCTTTCAGGATACTGCTCTATCTTGCTGAAGTGCAATAGGGTCCGGAACCGGTTGAGGCACGGTCGGCGATGTGCGACACTGAACAATGGAGGTGCCGATGACGGTAGTGCAGTATCCGAGAAGTCCCAAGGAAAAGGTCGGCGGGATGGTTCATCTGGGCCGGCTGTTCGACAAGATCCGGCTGCGCCACAAAGGGCTGATTCCGGACTACAATTACCTCACGACCGGCTTCGACAAGTACCTGCTCGACTCTCTCGGCCTTAAGGGCGAAGACCTCGAGCGGCGCGTGTTGCAAGGAGGGACTGACGAGGAACTGCTCACCTGGGTGAAGGCGAACGGCAAGGCGCTCTCCGAGGCCGAGATCCGGATGTGGAACATGAAAGTACTGACCGGCGAACCCAAGGACGACGCGGCAAGGGAGCGGTTCAACGCGCGCCTGGTCGACATCGCCGCCAAGCGCGGGATGCCGGTGGACATACTGCCGAAGGTCACGACGTGGGTCGATGCGATCGAACTCGACGAAGGCCGTCTTTAGCCTCGCGCCACGAGCCTCGCGTCTCGTGCCTGCGCCGTTTGACTACCCCCAGCCCATCTGTTAGATTTCCCCTCCGAGCGCCGGCCTTGACGGACGTGCTCATATCTTCTCGAATACAGAGTCCCCATCGTCTAGCCTGGCCTAGGACATTGCCCTTTCAAGGCAGTAACACGGGTTCAAATCCCGTTGGGGACACCAGCTTTCGCCCTCCTGCGCGAAACGCTCGGCGGGCTTCGGCTGGCAGGCCATGCCAACCTTGCCGCAGGGAGAAACAATGACTCGGCAGAAGACCCTCACTCAAACACTCGGCCTGCTCTTTCTCGGTGTCCTCCTTCTCGGCGCGACCGATGACAAGAAGGTGTCACCGGTTCCCCAGGGCGAGCCGAGAGGCAAGGATGCGGCCCCGATGGTGCTCATCCCCGAGGGGGAGTTCACCATGGGGACGGAGGAGGTGGGGAATCAAACGCATCAAGGAAATCCCAACGAAAATCCTGAGCACGTCGTCAAGCTGCGCGCCTACGCGATCGATCAATTCGAAGTGACGGTGGATCGCTACGCCAAGTTTCTCGAGGCGACCAAGCACGATCCGCCGCTGTGGGACGAGGATGCGACCGCGTCGGCCAGCGACCGGCCGGTCGTCGGCGTCACGTGGCAGGATGCGGCCGACTACTGCACGTGGGCCGGGAAACGCCTGCCGACCGAAGCGGAATGGGAAAAAGCGGCCCGCGGGACGGACAAGCGGCGGTTTCCCTGGGGCCAGATGCAGCCGTTCGTGGACATCGTCAATTACAACCGCGGCATCTGGGTGAGCTACCCGATCACGCTCGCGGCGGTGACGAGCGGGCTGGACGGCATGAGCATCCGGCATGGCTTGAAGACTGGCGGCACCAGCCCCTACGGCCTGTACCACATGTCCGGCAACGCGAGCGAGTGGGTGGCGGACTGGTATGACGGCGAGTATTACAACAAGAGCCCGAAGGACAATCCGACCGGACCGGAGAAGGGCGACAAAAAGACGATCCGCGGCGGGAGCTGGAACGATCCGCCCCGCAATCTCCGCGTCACAGCCCGTTTCAAGGCGACGCCCGATTATCAGGACTCGACCATCGGCTTCCGCTGCGTGATGGACGCGACGAAGTAACCGGCGTTCAGCCGCGGCTTGAGTCATGGCCCTTCAAATCGGCGATCCTGCTCCTGCCTTCTCGCTCTCCGGTACCGACGGACGGACGTTCTCGCTCGACGGCCTGTCGGACAAGCCGGTGCTCGTGGTCGTGTTCTCCTGCAACCATTGTCCGTATGTGCAGGCCTATGAAGACCGGCTCGTCGCGATCCAGCGCGACTACGCCGGGCGCGGCGTCCAGGTAATCGCCATCAACTCGAACGACGACGTGAATTATCCCGAAGACAGCTTCGAGCAGTTGGTGGCGCGGGCCAGGGCCAAGGGGTTCAACTTTCCCTACCTGCGCGACGCCTCAC
>JAIBHQ010000080.1 GCA_020028595.1 Nitrospirota bacterium | reverse complement strand
CTGTTGAATCTTTTTATGGGCCGCTTACCGGAGACGGCTCGTCCCGTCGAGTCGCCCGCTCCCGGAAGCGGCAATGGGAAGACCGCGGCCAGACCCCATCGCATGGAAAAAGAATACGCAGACCCGGCCCTCCGCCAGAATTAACCGCTTTTCACTCTTTCCTGGATACAGATGTTCGAACGGTCTTACCGTGGCTCGCGACACGAGTGCGCGGACGGCGGAAACACCGACACACAGCCGTCTTTCGTCAGCGGAAATCGAAAGGCGCCGAGCGGCGTGTCGATCAGCAGCGTGACGGCGAGACGATAGGGAACCTCCCCGCGGCTTTTCAACGCCGCGAGCGTGCGCTGGAGATCGGCCAGCGCGATGGCGACGGGCACGGACACCCGCGCGGTGCCGTGCGGAGCCAGTGCGAACCCATCCTGCGACGTCCCGGAGGTGAAGGGCTGCCCTTCAATCAGCAACTCATAGTCGTATCCCTTCACGTTCATCTCGCCCTCTCCTGGATTGAGCAACTCCACATCGAAGCGCAGCGTGATCGTGCGCAGATCGAACGAACCCACGGTCACCGTCACCGATTGGACCTGGGGCTTGGTGGTGAGCCCTTGCACCGTGCGGCATCCGCCGAAGCCGAACATCGCCGCGGCCGCCAGCACGCAGGCCCAGAGCCCGATCGTCCGCCTCACGCGTCCGTCCCCTGCCGCTCAGACCGCCGCAGCGTCGCAAACAATTCCTCCTGCTCGCGCTCGGCCAGATTTTTCCACTGGCCGGCGGCCAGGCCTTCGATCGTGATATTCATGATCCGGACGCGGTGGAGCGCCGTCACGCGATAGCCCAGCGCCTCGCACATGCGCCGGATCTGCCGGTTCCGCCCCTCCGTGAGAATGAGGCGAAACTCCCGCGGCCCGCGCCGGCTGGCCGTGCACGGCTTCGTCTTCTTGTCCAGAATGACCACCCCGCCGGTCATGCGATCGAGAAACGTCTGATCGAAGGGCCGATCCACCTGCACCAGGTATTCTTTTTCATGGCCGTGCTCGGCACGCAGCACCTTGTTGACGATCTCGCCGTCGTTCGTCAGCAGGATCAACCCGGAGGAATCCTTGTCGAGACGGCCGATGGGGAAAATCCGCTGCGCGTGCCCGATGAAGGCGATGATGTTGTCCGGCACATCCAGCTCGCAGGTGGTCGTGACGCCGAGCGGCTTGTGAAATTTGATGTAGACCGACCGGTTGCCCCACGGGATCACTTTGCCGTCGCGGGCGACGGTGTCGCCGGGCACCACCCGGTCGCCGAGTTTCGCGACGCGGCCATTGATGGTGACGTGGCCGGTCTCGATCCACTGATCGGCTTCGCGACGCGAACCGATCCCCTGCTGGGTGAAAAACTTGTTGATGCGGCAGGCGTCGGGAGCGTGGCTCGCGACCGGTGACGCGTCCCTCGACCGGGCTCGGTCGTTCGACCCAGTGGCTCTCGACGCAGGAGGATTGGACGAGGATGGCCGAGAACTAGCGGAACTCGATGACGCCCCGGCAGGCAGCGGCTTGCTCTTCCGAAAGAGTATGGATTTTTTCCCGCCCATCACGCGTTACGGATCACGCGTCACGGTCTTTTCCGACGGCCACGCGGCCGCTTCTGTCCCGCGCGGATGCGGCCGAGCATCCGGTAGATCAGCCGCGCGACGGTGAATTGAGGCGCCACAAAACCCTCGATCGGCGCGATCTCGCTGATGTCCATGCCGATGATGCCGGGCCCGTTCGCCAGCGCGGTGACCAGGGCCAGCGTGTCGTACCAGCCGAGGCCGCCCGGTTCCGGCGTCCCCAGCGCCGGCACCAGGGATGCGTCGAGCCCGTCGCAATCGAACGTGAGATAGACCGGACGCCCCTTGCAGGCTTTCACGACTGCCGGCACCCATTTGGCCGCCTGCCCCTTGTAGGGCCCGCCGGGATCGCAAATCTGCGCGGCGAAAAAGGTGCTGATGGTTTTGGTGTTGCGGATCGTGGTGATTTCCTCGGGCGAAATGGACCGGATGCCGACCTGGACGAGCGGCAGGCCGTCTTGCACGACGCGGGCCATCACGCTCGCGTGGCTGTAGGGATTGTCCTGGTAGGCCCGGCGGAGATCGCCGTGCGCGTCGATCTGCACGACGCAGAGATCGGGCCATTGCCGGGCGTGCGCGCGGATCGCGCCCAGGGCGCCGGTATGCTCGCCCGTGAGCGTCACGACGAGGCGGCCCGGCTTGACGTGCGGCTGGACAAAGGCCTCGATGGCCTCCACCGCCGCCTTGTCCACCTTGCCCTTGAGATCGAGCGGCGCGGCGGTCGCGACACCGCCCCAGTCCCGATAGATTTCGGAGTCGAGCGTTTCGTCGTAGAGTTCGACCTGTTGGGAGGCTTCGATGATCGCGGAGGGGCCCTTGTCGGATCCGAGAATGTAGCTGGACGTGTGTTCGTACGGCGCGGGCATCACGTAGACACCCGCCTGTGCCGGGTTGCACCAGGGCTCGCCGATGCCGAGGAAATTCCGATCCTGGCCGAGCCAGCCCGCCGGCACTGTCATGCCCTACCTCTTGCGTGTGGCGGCGGGAAGATTCTCCAGCGGGATGAAGACCGCCAGGGCCACGACGGTCGTCCAGCGATTGGCCTTGCCGATCGCGGATTGGGTGATATTGAGCGTGCGGACGATCTTGCCGCCCATTTTGAACACCTGCTCGCGCTCTTTCCACGCAATGTTGGAATCGAATTCGATGCCCAGGGTGGTCGCGAGCATCTGCGCGGCCAGGTCTTCCGTGTATTCACCCGACTCCTCGTCGGTTTCGCCGTAGGCGTGGTGTTCGGAGAGATAGCCGTAGGTCCGCCGGTCCGTCGGAATCGCCAGACCGATGGACGCGGAGATCAACCGATTCCGTTCGTTGGTTTCCGACCGGGCCATCACGCAGTGGGTGATTTCACCCGGGTTGAGCAATTTCTCGCCGCGGCTTCTCGGAACGATTTTGCAGTTGGGCGGATAAATGGAGGAGACGCTGACCAGGTTGCAGTAGGCGACGCCGGCACTGCGCAGCGCTTCCTCGAACGATGCCAGTTTTTCCCGGTGCACTCCCACGCCCCGGCTCAGAAACATGTGCGTTGGAACCATCGTGCCTCCTCAGTAGTCAGTGATGCGTGATCAGTGATGCGTGATGAGTGGAAGAATGCTTTGCGATCATGCCACGGAGCGAATCCGGCCTATGACTCATCACTCGTCACTCATCACTTCTTCGTACGGGTTGCAGTTGTATCAAGTTATGACCGATTCTGCAATATGTGCGGGTAGATTTTTTCGGCGCCCTTGCTCACGGCAAGTCGGCAGGCAACGGGATTAATCCTTCAGATTGAGAATCAACAATTTGGGTTCGGTCATTTCCTCGATCGCGTACCGCACGCCTTCGCGGCCGAGACCCGAATCCTTCACGCCGCCGTACGGCATGTGCTCGGCGCGGAACGTCGGAATCTCGTTCGCCAGCACCGCGCCCACCTCCAGTTCGCGATACGCGCGAAAGATGCGGTTGATGTCGCGGGTGAACACGCCCGCCTGCAGCCCGTAATCGGAATCGTTGAGCGCCGCCAGCGCGGCGGCGAAGTCCTTGTAGCGCGACACCGTGACCACCGGGCCGAAGACTTCGCGGCACGAGACTTTCATCGCCGGCGTCACGTTCGCCAGCACCGTCGCCTCAACGACCGACCCGGCGCGTTTCCCTCCGGTCAGCACGCGCGCGCCCTGCGCCGCCGCCTCCTGAATCCACTGTTCCACCCGTTTGGCCGCCGCCTCGTCGATCAGCGGTCCGATCACGGTCGCGTCGTCCGCCGGGTCGCCGGCCTTGAGCGCCGCGACGCGCGCGACGAATTGCTCGACGAAGCGGTCATGGACCGACTCGTGCACGAACACCCGTTGGACCGAAATACAGGTCTGCCCCGAATAGGCGTAGCCGCCGACGGCGCACCGGGTCGCCGCCAATTCCACGTCGGCATCCGGCTCCACGATCACGCCGGCGTTGCCGCCCAGTTCCAGCAGCACGCGCTTTTTTCCGCTCTTGGCCTTCAGCATCCAGCCGACCGCCGCGCTGCCGGTGAAACTCAGAACTTTGAACCGCTCGTCCGTCACCATTTGCTCGGCCACGGCGTTCTCGCACGGCACGACGCTCAGCGCTCCCGGCGGCAGGCCTGCTTCCAGGACTATTTCGGCCAGCAGCAACGCCGTGAGCGGCGTCTGCGGCGCCGGCTTGAGGACCATCGGATTACCGGCTGCCAGGCAGGGCGCCACTTTATGCGCGACCAGGTTGAGGGGAAAATTAAACGGCGTGATGCCGAGCACCGGCCCGATCGGAACGCGCCGGACGACGCTGACGTGCTGCTCCATGCCCGGCGTGAGATCCATCGGAATCACATCGCCGGGAATCCGCTTGGCCTCTTCCGCCGCGATGGTGAAGGTCTGCACCGCGCGCCCGACTTCGCGCCGCGCATCGGCGATCGGCTTGCCGGACTCCGCCGTCATCGTGCGGGCGATCTCGTCCTGCCGGATGGCCAGCCGGCCGGCGATCTTCAGCAGCGCCTCGGCGCGGGCATGGGCCGGGAGGAGCCGCATGGCGGGAAACGCCTCGACGGCGCGCGCCGCCGCTTCGTCGGCCTCGGCCTTGCCGGCCAGGCAGACGTCCGCGACGGGCTTTCCATTATACGGATTACGAATGGTGGCGGTCGTGGCGGACTGGCGCCACTGGTTGCCGATCAGGAAGGGTCGTGCAGCTCCCACAAGAAACGGCCTCTGTTGGGATTCGCTATTCGGCGGGCAACTCGAGGCCCAGCGCAGGCGTGGACGGGACCGGCTGTTCGACCTCGGCGTTGGCACGCACGGCTTTCTCGATCAACGGGTCCGTGCCCCAGTCGCGAATGGCCTCCAGCGTGAACGCTTCATACGTTGACACGCCGTGGCAGGCGGGGCAATCCGGCATCGGAACCTTCCGCTTGAACACTTCGTTCAGGCACGACATGCACACCAGAAGATCCGGCTCCCCCGCTTCGCATTCAACCGGCCAAAATGTTTTTCGCTCGGACATGGTTCGTGTTCCCTTTCGATAAACTGGATGGATTCAAGGATAGGCTTCCGCGCAATGGAATTCAACCCTTGTTCTTGGCCTCCGACAATTTCAGCAGGCGATCAATTTCCTGCTCGAACACGCCGACCGGAAATGCGCCGGGCAATCCAATGGGTTTTTCTTTTCCCCCCTGCCCGGTGCGCATCAGGATGAAGCCGGGCGTGCCGACAAACCCGATTCTGATCCCGTCTTCCTTGTCCTGCAAAATCGCCGGCCGGTGCGGCGCGTCCCGGAGACACGCCGCGAACGCCGGCTGGTTCAGCCCGATCGTCTTCGCATGCGCCTGTATCGTGTCCGT
>JAIBHQ010000005.1 GCA_020028595.1 Nitrospirota bacterium | reverse complement strand
CCGCGAAACATCCTCGTCGAACAGCGAAGCAGCGCCGTCGTGACCTTCGTCAGTCATCCAGAACAAGCATTGCAGGCAGTGAACGGGCGTAATGAGGCCGGGGCAGGTGTCTCGGTAGCGTGGAGGTCAGGAGTACTATGTTAGAGGAGAAGACCATGCATCTTGCCGAACTGAAGCAGAAGACGATTGCCGATCTGAACGAAGTCGCGCGCGACCTCAAGATCGAGGGTGCAGCGAACTTGCGCAAGCAGGAGCTGATTTTCGCCATCCTCCAGGCGCAGACTGAAAAAAACGGCTCGATCTATGGCGAGGGCGTGCTGGAAACGCTGCCCGACGGTTTCGGATTTCTGCGTGCGCCGGATTCCAACTACCTGCCGGGTCCCGACGACATTTATATCTCCCCCTCGCAGATCCGCCGCTTCAATCTGAGAACCGGGGACATCGTGTCCGGCCAGATTCGCCCCCCGAAAGAGAGCGAGCGGTATTTCGCCCTGCTGAAAGTCGAGAAGGTCAATTTCGAGGAGCCGGAGATCGCGCGGGACAAGATTCTGTTCGACAACCTGACGCCGCTGTATCCCGAAGAGCGGATCAAGCTGGAATTCGACCAGGAGGAATACTGCACGCGGATCATGGATCTGACCACCCCGATCGGGAAGGGGCAGCGCGGGCTGATCGTCGCGGCGCCCCGGACCGGCAAGACCATGCTGCTCCAGGCCATCGCGCGCGCCATTCTGAAAAATCATTCCGAAGTCACGCTGATCGTGTTGCTGATCGACGAGCGGCCGGAAGAAGTCACCGATTGGCAGCGGCAGGTCAAGGCGGCCGAAGTGATCAGTTCCACGTTCGACGAGCCGGCCCAGCGCCACGCGCAGGTGGCCGAGATGGTCCTGGAAAAGGCCAAGCGCCTTGTCGAGCACAAGCGGGACGTCGTCATTCTGCTGGACAGCATCACCCGGCTGGCCCGCGCGTATAATACGATCGCGCCGCCGAGCGGCAAGGTGCTCTCCGGCGGTCTGGATTCCAACGCGCTCCAGCGCCCGAAGCGGTTCTTTGGCGCCGCCCGCAACATCGAGAACGGCGGCAGCTTGACCATCATGGCCACGGCGCTGGTGGACACGGGTAGCCGCATGGACGACGTCATCTTCGAGGAATTCAAGGGCACCGGCAATATGGAGGTTCATCTGGACCGCCGGCTGGCCGACAAGCGGATCTTCCCGGCAATCGACATCAGCCAGTCCGGCACCCGCAAGGAAGAGTTGCTGGTGGACAAGGACCGGCTCAATAAGATGTGGATCCTCCGAAAGGTGCTCAGTCCGCTGGGGACGATGGAAGCGATGGAGTTCCTGATCGACAAGATCGGCGGGACCAAGACCAATCAGGACTTCCTGCAGTCAATGAATCGGTAGAAAGGCTGAAAGAGGACGATCATGAAAAAGGGTATTCATCCGGTGTACAGGGAAGTCACCATCGCTTGCGCGTGCGGGGCCAGTTTCAAGACGCGCTCGACGGCCGGCGATCTCAAAGTGGACAGTTGCTCCAAGTGCCATCCCTTCTTCACGGGAACGCAGAAAATCCTGGATACGGAAGGGCGTGTGGAGCGGTTCAAAAAGAAGTACGCCAAGAAGACGAAGTAAGGGTGACGCCGATCGCAAATCGGACGCATTAGCGCATTCACCAGAGGGACCCTGCTTCGTTGAGGGGCAGGGTCCCTCTGTTTTTTGGGACCAGGAATTAAGGAGACGGATAGGGACAGGAAGAAGGAGTACAGAGAGACGCTGATTCACGAACGGGCAGGGTCCCTCTGTTTTTTGGGTCCGAGATAATCGGATAGAGTAGTAGGTATGGCTGAAACGAACACGGCAGAGTCCAAGGAATCGTTGCTGCTGGTCAAGTGGGAGGCCACAGCCAGGCGCTACGACGAGCTGACCCGTCAGCTCACGGAGCCGTCCGTCCTCAACCAGCCCGATCAGGTCCGCAAGCTCAACAAGGAACGCACTGATTTGGAAGAGGTCGCGCACCTGCTCGCCGACTACCAGGCGCTGCTCAAGCAACTCGACGACGCGGGGCAGATGCTCAAGGATGCCGGCGCCGATGCCGGACTGAAGGAATTGGCGACCGAGGAAGTCCGCACGCTTCAAGAGGGCCGGCGCCGGATGGAAGAGCGGGCCATGGAGCTGCTGGTCCCGAAAGACCCGCGCGACGGCAAAAACACGTTTGTCGAGATCCGGGCGGGTGCAGGCGGCGAAGAAGCCGCCCTGTTCGCCGGCGATCTTCTGCGGATGTACACGCGCTACGCGGAGCGCAAGCGGCTGAAAACGGAATTGATGGAGGCGGACGAGACGGGCATCGGCGGGTACAAGAACGTCGTCCTGCTGGTCGAAGGCAAGGGCGCCTACGGCCGGCTCCGGCACGAGAGCGGCGTGCACCGCGTCCAGCGGGTGCCGGCCACGGAAGCCAGCGGGCGCATCCACACCTCGACCGTCACGGTGGCGGTCATGCCGGAAGTGGAGGAAGTGGATGTGAACATCAATCCGAACGACCTCCGGATCGACACCTTCTGTTCCTCCGGTGCCGGCGGGCAGAGTGTCAACACGACCAAGTCGGCCGTGCGGATCACGCACATTCCGACCGGCGTGGTCGTGACCTGCCAGGACGAGCGGTCGCAATTGAAGAATCGCGCGAAGGCCATGCGCACGCTGCGCACGCGCATCGTGGAAGCGGAGCGGGAGAAGCAGGACGCCGAAATCGCGCAGCAGCGGAAGTCGCAGGTCGGGACCGGCGACCGGAGCGAGAAGATCCGGACCTATAATTTCCCGCAGAATCGCGTGACGGATCACCGGATCGGGCTGACGCTGCACAGGCTGGAGCAGGTGCTGGACGGCGATATGGACGAGTTGATCGAAGGATTGAAGACCGCGCAGACGAAGCAGATGGTCTCAGAGGTCTCATGATCGGGACGGATGTGCCCCCACAGGCGATGTCCATCGGCGATCTGGCGCGTCAGGGTGCCGCGCGGCTCTCGCGTGCCGGCATCGAGCAGGCGGGGCTGGAAACGGCCTGGCTGCTCGAACATGCCTTGCGCGTGACGCCGCTCGATCTGCGCCTGAACGAGTCGCAGATCGTGGAGGGCGAAGGATTGCGCCGCGCGCAGGCGCTGCTGGCGCGCCGTGCCGATCGGGAACCGCTGCAATATCTGCTGGGCACGCAGGAATTTTGCGGGCTCGAATTTGAAGTGGAGCCCGGCGTGCTCATACCCCGGCCCGAAACGGAACTGCTCGTGGAAGCCGCCGTCCGTTGCGCCGGGATGCACCCGGCGGCGGGACGCAGGCCGGTCGTGGCGGATGTCGGCACCGGGTCGGGCTGTATCGCCGTGTCGCTGGCGCGCCGGCTGCCGCTGGCGGTGCTCCATGCGACGGATCGTTCGGCGGAGGCTCTGCGCGTGGCCCGGCGGAACGCGGAGCGCCATGACGTGGCCGGGCAGGTGACATTTCTGGAAGGCGATCTCCTGAAGCCGCTTCGTGCGAGCGGGCTGTCCGGCCGGGTGGACATCGTCGTTTCCAATCCTCCCTATATCGCCGAGCGCGAATGGGAGGCGTTGCAGCCGGAAGTCCGTTTGTTCGAGCCGCGAATCGCGCTGGCCGGAGGCGAGGACGGCCTGGCGGTCTATCGCCGCCTCGTGCAGGAAGCGCCCGAGTTCCTGAGCGCAGGCGGCTGGCTGATCATGGAAGTCGGGCAGGGACAGGCGGAATCAGTGCGGATGCTTCTCGACACGACGAAGCAGTATGGAGTCGTGGACGTTCGGCCTGACCAGGCCGGGATTGACCGGGTCGTCTGTGCGAGAAAACAGTGATGAGTGATGAGTCATGAGTGACGAGGGCGAGATGCGCAAGGGCGAAGTCAGGACAACTTGTCACTCATCACTGATCACTCGTTACTGATTACTATATTCCAATGGACAAAATTATCATCACAGGCGGGCGCAGGTTGCAGGGCGACATCAAGGTCAGCGGGGCGAAAAACGCCGCGCTGCCCATTCTGGCGTCGGTCATCCTGGGCGGTGGCGAGTGCACCGTGACGAACGTCCCGCGCGTGGTGGACGTCTTCACGATGGGCAAGCTGTTGGGCATCCTGGGCGCGACGGTGAAAACCGAGGGCAACCGGGTAGTCATGAAGATGGATGCGCTCCGTTCGTCGGAGGCGCCATACGATTTAGTGAGAACCATGCGCGCGTCGGTGGTTGTGCTGGGTCCGTTGCTGGCCCGATGGGGGGAAGCCATCGTCTCGCTGCCCGGAGGCTGCGCGATCGGTTCCCGGCCGGTGAATCTCCACCTGGCGGGCCTGGAGCAGATGGGCGCGACCGTCACGGTCGAGCATGGCTATATCAAAGCGAAGGCGCCGCGATTGAAGGGTGCGCGGATCTGCCTGGATTTCCCGACGGTGACGGGCACGGAAAATCTGATGATGGCCGCATGCCTGGCCGACGGGACGACGGTGATCGAGAATGTGGCGAAGGAGCCTGAAATTGTCGACCTCGCGGCGTTCCTCGTCAAGCGGGGCGCGCGGATTGCCGGCGCCGGAACCGACATGATCACGATCGAGGGCGTGAAGGAATTGCGCGGCGCCGATCACGAAGTCATTCCCGACCGGATCGAAGCCGGCACCTACCTGGCCGCCGCGGCGATCACGGGCGGCGACGTCTGCGTGAAGGACTGCCGGCCCCAGCACCTGGAAGCGGTGACGGCGAAACTGCGCGAGGCGGGCGCCGAGGTGACGGAGAGCAAGGAATCGGTTCGGCTCAAGGCGTCGAAGCGTCTCAAGAGCGTGGATGTGAAGACCTATCCCTATCCCGGCTTTGCGACCGACATGCAGGCGCAGATGATGGCGCTCATGTGCGTGGCGCAGGGCACCAGCGTGATTACGGAAACCGTGTTCGAGGGCCGCTTCATCCACGTGCCGGAGTTGCAGCGCATGGGCGCGAACATCAAGGTGGACGGCAGCCACGCGGTGGTGACCGGAACCACACAGCTGAGCGGCGCGGCGGTCATGGCGTCGGATTTGCGGGCCAGCGCCGGCCTGGTTGTTGCGGGATTGGCGGCGGAAGGCGACACGGAGATCGCGCGGGTCTACCATCTGGACCGCGGGTACGAACGGATCGAGGAGAAACTCAGCGGCCTGGGCGCGGCCATCCGGCGGGTGCCCGGCATGGGCCAGCCCAATCAGATTGCAAAGGGGCGGGCATGATTACGGTGGCCTTGTCGAAGGGGAAACTGCTGGAGCCGGCAATGGAACTATTCCGGAAGGCCGGGTACGTGAGTAAGGGTTTGTCCCCGGGCAGCCGGCGGCTGATTATCGAGTGTCCCGAAAAGGACCTGACATTCATGATCATCCGGCCGAGCGACGTGCCGACCTACGTCGAATACGGCGCGGCGGATGTGGGTGTTGTCGGCAAGGACATGCTGTTGGAGCAGAATCTCGACGTCTACGAGCCGATGGATCTCAGGTTCGGCCGGTGCCGCCTCTCCGTCGCCGCCAAGAAAGGGCACAAGGTGCGCGAGCGCCTGTCCGCGAAGCTGCGCGTGGCGACGAAATATCCGAACATCACGGAGCGCTATTACAATCAGAAGGGGATTCCGGTCGAGATCATCAAGCTCTACGGGTCCATTGAACTGGCGCCGGTCGTGGATCTGGCCGATCGCATCGTGGATCTCGTTTCCACCGGACGCACGTTGAAAGCGCACGATTTGGAAGAAGTCGAGGTGATCGCCGAGTCCTCGGCGAGGCTGATCGTCAACCGGGCCAGCCTCAAGATGAAACACGGTGAAATTTCAGAACTGATGGCGCGATTGAACGGGCGTCGCGCCGGCCGCCGGACGAACATGCGGCGGGTGCAGCGGGCGAAGAAGCGGAGCACGCGATGATCAAAATTCTGTCGAGTACGGACAAGGCCTTCAAGACGGCGATGAAGAAGATCGCCGGCCGGGCAGGCCGGTCGAGCGGCAAGGTGGAAACGACCGTCAGGACCATCCTGAAGGCGGTGGAACGGGGCGGAGACGCGGCCATTTCGCGCTACACGAAGAAGTTCGACCGGGTGTCGCTGAAGCCGCCGCAGTTCCGGGTCAGCCCGCAGCAGATCAAGGAAGCCTACTACCAGATTCGGAAAGAGGAAGGCGATGCCCTGCGCTACGCGGCGCAGCGGGTGATGGTGTTCCACGAACGGCAGCGCGCCAAGACCTGGATGTACCAGGACAACGGCGCGACGCTGGGGCAGATGGTCGTGCCGATGGACGCGGTCGGGCTCTATGTGCCCGGCGGCAAGGCGGCCTATCCTTCGTCCGTGCTCATGTGCGCGATTCCGGCCAAGGTGGCGGGGGTCAAGCGGGTCGTCATGTGCACGCCCGCGCCCAAGGGCGTGGTCAGCCCCTATCTATTGGTCGCCGCGGACATTGCCGGCGTGGACGAGGTCTACCGGATCGGCGGCGTGCAGGCGGTGGGCGCGATGGCCTACGGCACCAAGACGATCGCGCGGGTGGATGCGATCGTCGGCCCCGGCAACATCTTCGTGGCGACGGCCAAGCGCCTGCTCTACGGCACGGTGGCGCTGGACATGGTGGCCGGTCCCAGCGAATTGCTCGTCGTCGCCGACGAGCAGTCGAATCCCGTCCATGTGGCGGCCGATCTGCTCTGCGAAGCCGAGCACGATGAAGAGGCGCAGGTCTGGCTCGTGACGGTCTCGGAACGGCTTGCGCGCGATGTGGTCCGGCAGCTCAACGAGCAGGTGAAACGGCTGAAGCGGGGACCGATCGTCTCCAAGTCGCTGGCGCGCCATGCGGCGGTGCTGGTCGTCGGGAACATGGACGAGGCGATCGGCGTCTCCAACGAGATCGCGCCGGAGCATTTGACGCTGTCGGTGGAGCGGCCGTTCGATTATCTGGAAAAAATCCGGCACGCGGGCGCGATTTTCCTGGGGCGGTACACGCCCCCGGCCGTGGCCGACTATGTGGCCGGGCCCAACCACGTGCTGCCGACGGGCGGGACGGCGCGGTTCTTTTCGCCCCTGTCCGTGGACGATTACGTGAAGAAGAGCAATCTCATTTCCTACAGCAAGGAAGAGCTGATGCGGGTCAAGGATCACCTGGCCCGTATCGCCAACATGGAAGGGCTCGACGCCCACGCGAAATCGCTGGAGAGCAGGTTCTCATGAAAAAAGTACGATCAGCACGGGCGCGCCGCGCGGTCATCAAGCGGGCGACGAAAGAGACGAACATCCGGGTCGAATGGTCGCTGGACGGCACCGGCAAGACCCGCATCAACACGCCCATCCCGTTCCTGGACCACATGCTGGACCTGCTGGGCCGGCACGGGTTTTTCGACCTGACCGTTCAGGCCAAGGGCGATACGCACATCGACGACCACCACACGGTCGAAGACATCGGCATCGTGCTGGGTGACGCGCTCAAGCAGGCGCTGGGGGACAAGAAGGGCATCCGGCGGTTCGGCTTCGCTTCGGTGCCGCTGGATGAAACGCTGGCGCAGGTCACGGTGGACCTCAGCGGGCGGCCGTACCTCGTCTACAACGCCAAGCTGCCGAACCGGCGCATCAAGAATTTCGACCTCTACCTGTTCCAGGACTTTTTCGAAGCCGTCGTGGCGCGCGGGGCGTTCAACCTGCACGTGAACGTGTTGTATGGGCGGAACCCGCACCACATCGTGGAAGCGACCTTCAAAGCGTTCGCAAAAGCGCTGGATCAGGCGACCTCGCTCGACGGGCGGGTCAAGGGCGTGCTCTCGACGAAGGGGAGTTTGTAGGTAATGGGCTATGGGCGATAGGCTATGGGTAAACTGCAAGACATCTCTGCCCTATTGCCTATAGCCCATAGCCTCGTGCCTGCCGCGGAGCGGCCATGATTGCCATCATCGACTACGGCATGGGGAATCTCCGGAGCGTGCAGAAGGCCTTTGAAACAGTCGGGCACCAGGCCGTCGTCACGCGCGACCCTCGCGCGATCGCGGACGCCAGCCACGTCGTCCTGCCGGGTGTCGGCGCCTTTGCCGACTGCATGGCCAACCTGGAACAATACAAGCTGGTCGAGCCGATCCGGAAGACCATCGCCTCCGGCAAGCCGTTCCTGGGCATCTGCCTGGGGCTGCAGTTGCTGTTCACGGAGAGCGAAGAGTTCGGCATCCACAAGGGGCTGGGCATCTTGCAGGGCCGCGTGAAGAAGTTTCCTCTCGGCAACAATGGTAGTGTGCCAAAGAACAGGGGCAACGGAGGCCGTTTAAAAGTACCGCACATGGGATGGAACGGCGTGACCGTTGAACGGGCGGCGCCGCCGTTGAAGGGGATCAATTCGGGCGAACACGTGTATTTCGTCCACTCCTATTATGTGGAACCTCAAGACAAGTCGGTGGTGGCGACCATGACGGAATATGGCCTGCCGTTCGTCTCGAGCGTCTGGCGGGATAATATCTTCGCCTGCCAGTTTCACCCGGAAAAGAGCCAGGCCGCCGGCCTGCGCATTGTCAAAAATTTTGGAGAGTGGTCCTAGCAGCCGTGGGGCGTTAGGCGTTAGGCGTAAGGAGTAAGAAACAGATGAGGCACAATCTTAAGAACGCTTCACGCTGCACGGTTCACGTGATCGCGGCCCTGGCGCTGCTGAGCGCCTGCGCGTTCAAGTCCAAGGTTACGTCGGAGGTGTCGGCGAATATCGACAAGTACCAGGTCAAGACGGTGGTCGTGCTGCCCTTCGACACGCTGATGACGCCGCAAATCACGGAGAGCCGTCCCTACGACGAAATAGTGGCCCCGCAAGGCGCCCGGCGTTCGGACATGTCCGTGGCGGTGCCGCCGTCCGGGGAACGCTATTCGAGTCAACAAGCAGCCGGCGTTCCGGCGGCCGCGGCCGAGAAGGTATCCCGTTCGTTCTACGGCAAGCTCAAGAACTGGGAAGGGCTGAACGTGTTCTCGCCGGACGATGCGGCCGCGGCGATCAAGAAGCTGGAGACGGAAGGCGGCGAGGCCATCCCGGAACGGCGGGCGGCGAAGATCGCGCAGAAGATGTCCCTGGATGCGGCGATTATCGGGCGTGTGGTCGTCTATCAGGAGCGGAAGGGCAGCAAGCTGGGCGGCGAGACGGCGGCGGTCGGCTTCGAAGTCAAACTCGTCAGTATGGACGGCACCGTCTTGTGGGCCGGCAATTACTACGAGAAGCAAAAGCCGCTCACCGAAGATGCCAAGGGATCCTTCGAGCGGGGGTTCGTGTTCGTCACGGCGGACGAACTGGTGGAGTACGGCACGACAAATCTGGCCGACAAGTTTCCGTTCGGCGCAAAATCCAAGCGCTGATTTCGCTCGCGCCGCGAAAGTCGCTTTGTGTAGGATGCTGGCATGTTGATCATTCCCGCCATTGATTTAAAGGACGGCCAGTGCGTGCGCCTGACGCAAGGCAATATGCACCAGGCCACGGTCTATTCCAACAACCCGGCGGAGATGGCACGGAACTGGCAGGACCAGGGTGCGCATTTACTGCACGTCGTGGATCTCAACGGAGCCTTCGAAGGCGAACCGAAAAATCTCTCGCACATCGAGGCGATCGTCAACGCCGTGTCCATTCCGGTTCAGGTCGGCGGCGGCATCCGGTCGCTCGACACGGTGCGGATGTATCTCGGCGCCGGCGCGAAGCGGGTGGTGATGGGCACCACGGCGCTGGCCAATCGCCAATTGGTGGAGGAGATTCTCGAAGTGTTTCCCGAGCGTGTGGTGGTGGCCATCGACGCCAAGAACGGCCTGGTGGCGACCGACGGCTGGAAAACGGTCACCGGTGTCACGGCCCGCGAGGCGATCACATCGCTGGGTGGACTGGCGCTGGCTGCCGTGATTTACACCGACATCGCGAAGGATGGCATGATGGCGGGACCGAACATTTTGTCGCTCAAGCTCATCGTGGATGCGTCGCCGGTGCCGGTCATTGCCTCCGGCGGGATTTCGAGCCTCGACGACATCGCCGCGATTAAAGCGCTGGGCCCGAAGATCGAAGGGATCATTTTGGGCAAGGCGCTCTACGAGGGAGTCATTGACCTGAAACAAGCGATCGCCGCCGCCTCATGAAGGGTCGCCATGCTCACCAAGAGGATCATCCCTTGTTTAGATGTCAAGGACGGCCGCGTCGTGAAGGGCGTCTCCTTTGTGAATCTGCGCGATGCGGGCGATCCGGTCGAAATCGCCAAGGCCTACGATAACGACGGCGCCGACGAACTCTGCTTCCTCGACATCACCGCCTCCCACGAAAACCGAAAAACCATTCTCGATGTGGTCGCCAAAACGGCCGAGCAGGTCTTCATGCCGCTCACGGTCGGAGGCGGCGTCCGCACGCTCGAGGACATCCGCAACTTATTGACAGCCGGATCGGACAAAGTCAGTATCAACACCGCGGCGGTCGAGCGGCCCGAATTCGTGAAGGAAGCCGCCGAGCGGTTCGGGACGCAATGCATTGTCGTCGCGATTGATGCCAAGCGGAGGGCTGCCGATTCAAAGGGCTGGGAAGTCTTCACGCACGGCGGGCGCAAGCCGACGGGCATCGATGCGATCGAATGGGCGAAGAAAATGGAAGGCTACGGCGCGGGAGAAATCCTGCTTACCAGCATGGACCAGGACGGCCGGCAAAACGGCTACGATCTGGAGCTGACCGCGGCGGTTTCCGATGCCCTGTCCATTCCAGTCATCGCCTCGGGCGGCGTGGGCACGCTGGAACACCTGTATGATGGATTTACAAAAGGCAAGGCGGACGCGGTGCTGGCGGCGTCCATCTTTCACTACCGGACGCATACGATTCCGGAAGCCAAGGCCTATTTGCGTGACCGCGGCATTCCGGTTAGATAGAGGCAATGGGCAATAGGCTATAGGCAATAGGGCAAACCAACCCATCGCCCATTACCTAGCGCCTATAGCCTGCGAGAAGCGCGATGATGAACCTGAGTCATTTGAAATTCGACAAGCAGGGCTTGATCCCGGCGGTCATCCAGGACTGGCGGGACGGCAGCCTGCTCATGCTCGCCTACATGAACCAGGAATCGATCCAGCTGACACTGGAGAAGAAGTCCGTCCACTTCTGGAGCCGCTGGCGGAACAGAATCTGGGAAAAGGGCGAGACGTCCGGCAACAAGCTTATCCTGAAAGACATTTTCGTGGATTGCGACGGCGATACCATCCTGGTCAAAGCCGAGCCACTCGGCCCGACCTGTCACACCAACGAGAAGACCTGCTTCTTCATGCGCCTGCACGAAGACGGCTCAGTGGATGGGATCAAGACGGCGGACGGCTTCGGCGGCGGCATTCTCGACAAGCTCTATCGGACGATCCAGGATCGCAAGGCCCATCCCTCGGCGGAGTCCTACACCTCGACACTGCTCACGGGCGGCGTGGACAAGGTCCTGAAGAAAGTGGTGGAGGAGGCGGGCGAGGTCGCGCTGGCGGCCAAGGGCGGGAAGAAAGACGAGATCATCTACGAAACAGCCGATCTCCTGTTCCATACACTCGTCGCGCTCGGTTACCACGACATCAAGCCGGAGGAAGTCTATCAGGAGCTGGCGAAGCGCTTCGGCACGTCCGGCCTGAAGGCCAAAGCCCTGGCGAAGACACACACGAACGGGAAGGCCCGGGTGAAGCAGGCCGCGCCCAAGAAGGCAAAGAAGAAATGAGCGACTGCATCTTCTGCAAGATCGCCGAGAAGAAAATTCCCTCCAAGATCGTCCACGAGGACGACAAGGTCGTGGCCTTCGACGATGTCAATCCGCAGGCGCCGACCCACGTGCTCGTGATTCCGCGCAAACATGTTGCCTCTATCGCCGATTTGAACGAAGCCGATGCAAGCCTGCTGGGGCATCTCATGCTCACCGGCAACAAGATCGCCAGGCAGAAGGGGATTGCCGAGGGCGGCTACCGGCTGGTGGTGAACACCGGCAAAAACGGCGGCCAGACCGTGTTCCATCTGCATCTGCACGTGCTGGGTGGCCGGCCGATGCATTGGCCTCCGGGGTAAGGGATCGCAACGTGGCGTCTCGGGTTCCTTCCGTGCTCGCGCAACGCGCGTGTGAGGAAAGGGCTCCCTGGCTGACTCGCCGTGCTCGCGCACCGCGCACGATCAGAATGTGCTCGGTGGACGCGCGCAGTTGCGAGTCAGCCACGTCGCCCCTGGTAAAAAAGTGTGGGCGGGGACAGACCGCTGATAGGCCTGTCCCCGCTCGGAATGGAGCAGACATTCAGAAGGTGCTCGCCACGGGCAAAGGGCGCATCCCCGTGGAGAAGCGCCTGCCTTGCAGGCGCGGGGTGGGTGGGTGCGACAACGCCCGGGGTGGGCGGGTGAAAAAGAGCGCGCAGTTGAAGGAAACCCGATCCGCCGTTGAAAAGAGAGAGTGTGGGCAAGGGATAAGGCGCTTGCAACCTTATCCCTCGCTCGGACCAGTGCAGGGAAATGCACTCTGATCCCATAACTCCGTTGACAGGTCCTCGGACTGGCGACATAATTGGGTCTGATGAGTGAGGGGGGCGGGCATGACTACCAAGCAGGCCGTCATTGAGTTACTCGACAAGCTTCCAGAGGATTGCACTCTGGACGAGATCCAGTATCGTCTCTACGTGTTGCAGACGGTCGAGCGTGGCAGGCAGGAATTCGCGCAGGGGAAGAAGCTCCGGCACGAGGACGTCATGCGCGAGCTCAGGAAAAAGTGGCAAAGCGGCGCGAAGTAGTCTGGACGCCTGGTGCGCGAACTGACCTCGATGAGATAGTAGCCTATATCGCGAACGATTCTCCTCCTTCTGCCCTGGCTTTTCTCGATGAAGTCTCCAGCAAAGCCGAAAGTCTCAGCACGTTATCCGAGCGTGGGCGCGTGGTTCCTGAGATCGGAGATCCGAACGTTCGAGAACTGTTGATCCGTACCTATCGGTTGTTCTATGAAGTTCACGGGAATGAGGTCACGGTCCTGGGTGTCCTGCATGGAGCCCGAGAATTCCGAAAAGGCGAATAAAGTTTGGCGGGAACTCCATGCACTGGCCGTCGGGGTAGCGGTGCCTGATGCCTTCTGAACAGGAGCAGAACTGTGAGCGAGACCAGCCGTCCTCCCTTGCCTCCCTTCACCCGTGAAACGGCCGCGCAGAAGGTGCGCATGGCCGAAGACGGCTGGAATACGCGCGACCCGCACAAAGTGTCGCTGGCCTACACCGTTGACAGCACGTGGCGCAACCGGGCCGAATTTCTTGCGGGGCGCGAGGCGATCGTGCAGTTCCTGCAGCGCAAATGGGCGAAGGAGCTCGACTACCGCCTGATCAAGGAACTCTGGGCCTTCCATGACAACCGGATCGCCGTCCGGTTTGCCTACGAGTGGCACGACGATGCGGGCAACTGGTTTCGTTCCTACGGTAACGAAAACTGGGAATTCACCGGGCAGGGCCTCATGCAACGGCGCATCGCCAGCATCAACGACCTCCCGATCAAGGAGGCCGACCGCAAGTACCGCTGGCCGCTGGGCCGCCGCCCGGACGATCACGCCGGGCTGTCCGATCTGGGGCTGTGAATAGGGGTGACCACCGTGGTGGATCAAGCTTCCCATTGAAAAAAGCAACTCCCAAGAATGAGCTCCGTGCGATCGCCGGCTTCAAACTCGTCAAGGGCCTGTTATTGTTCGGCACCGGTGCCGGTCTGCTGGCCCTGATCCACCAGGATCTCGCCGCGTGGCTCGAACATGTCGTCAACGCCCTGCATGCGGACCCGAACAATCGCATCGTGCACGGGTTCATTGTCACGGCCGGAGTCATGGACGCCCGCACTCTCGAAGCGCTCAGTGCCGGCAGCCTGGTGTATGGCTCATTGTCGCTGGTGGAGGGCATCGGTCTCTGGCTGGCGATGTGGTGGGCGCCCTATCTCGCGGTCGTTTCCACCAGCCTCTTTATCCCGGTCGAGGTCTATACGCTGTCTCAGCAGTTTTCGCTGCTGAAGTTGGTGGTCATGGTGATCAATGTTGCGATTGTCTGGTACCTCGTGGCGCATCTCAAGTCGGAGCGCAGCAAAAACACCAGCGAATCCGCGCCACTCGATGAATCTGCTATGCTTGGACACGACTCATGAAGACTGTGCACGACATCGTGGCGACCATTGAGAGGGCGCTCAAAGAAGACCCTCGGCCCTGCTGTTTTCACTGTCTCGGCGTCACGTCTGAAGATCTCTGCGAGCAGGTTGAGAAGCACATTAAAGAAAATTTGAGCACGGCCTATACCGTTGAGAAAGGCACCTGCCATAAGAAAGACCATCAAGCCAGGGTCATCCATCCGAGGGATGCGGGGACGGCGATGCCGAGCTACAAGGATAAAGGGTAGGCGGACGCAGAGACGGATGGCGAGTGCGGGTTGGTCTGCTCCCTTGCTCGCAGAACGCGCACACTCAGAAGGTGCTCGTTCGATGCGCGCAGTCGGAGCAGACCAACCAGCACTCGCAAAGAGAGAGACTCACCAACAAATAAAAAAATAGAAAGGCGACAGGCCGCTTCCAAGCCTGTCGCCTCAACCCGCATTATTCATGACGGCTTCTACTGCACCCGCCGATACGCCGCTGCGACACGCTGGCCGCCGGTTCCACGCGGCCAGCTGGGCGGGCTCGCTGCTCGGTCGGTCAACAGCCT
>JAIBHQ010000079.1 GCA_020028595.1 Nitrospirota bacterium | reverse complement strand
GGCGGCGGCCGAACGGGATGCAAGTCGGCAAGATCCGCGTGCCAATCGGCGTCATCGGTATCATCTACGAATCACGGCCGAACGTGACGGCGGACTCCGCGGCGCTCTGCCTGAAATCCGGAAATGCCTGCGTCCTGCGTGGCGGGTCCGAGGCCATTCATTCCAATCAGGCGATTGCCGCCATTTTATCGGAGGCGGCAGAGAAGGCCGGTGTGCCGGCTGGCGCCATCAGCTTCGTCGAGCGGACGGAACGGGAAGTGGCCCACCTGCTCCTGAAGCAGGACAAGTATGTGGACTTGATCATCCCGCGCGGCGGCGATGCGCTGATGAAAACGGTCACGGAGCAGTCCACCATCCCGGTCATCAAGCACGACAAGGGTATCTGCCACATTTATGTGGATGCCGACGCCGATCCGGCCATGGCCGAAAAGATCTGCATCAATGCCAAGGCGCAGCGTCCGTCCACTTGCAACGCCTTGGAAACGCTGCTCGTTCATCAGCAGATGGCGAGAACATTCCTGCCGGAACTCGTCAAAAAGCTGATCGCCGCCAAGGTCGAAGTGCGCGGGTGCCCAAAAACATGCCAGGTGGCTCCCGAAGCCAAACCGGCCTCGGACAGCGACTACGGGCAGGAATTTCTGGCATTGATCCTTGCGGTGAAGGTGGTCAGGAGCATGGACGAGGCGATGGCGCATATTGAAACCTACGGCTCGCACCACACGGAATCAATCATCACGAAGGACTACACCCGTGCCATGCGGTTCCTCCGAGAAGTGGACGCCGGCGCGGTCATGGTCAACGCCTCCACTCGTTTGAACGACGGCTATCAGTTCGGCCTCGGCGCCGAAATCGGCATCAGCACCACACGCATCCACGCGCGAGGACCAATGGGATTGGAAGAACTGACCTGCTCCAAATTCATCGTGCTGGGCAGCGGCCAGGTCCGGGAGTGACGTGGATTCGTCCGTTCTGTCTGTTCTGACACGACCCGGCAACGTCATTTTTCCCTCCAACCTGCCGTTTCTCAAAGACCTCGCAGCAGCCGGTGGGCGCATGACCCGCCAACCTGGCGGGCATCTCGTGTTCTACGGCCCTAACAACCGGCGGATTCTCGCGACTGATCCGGACGGCAACCCGCTGCACGAATGCGAATGGGGAAGCACTGCCTCAGGCAAGGCCAGGCTGTTGCGCGCCCGAATCCGTTTGGAGTGGGGGCAATGGGTCGGCCTCAAGCCGGCAGGATTGATCAACCAGACAACGCTGGACCTGTCCAAAAAACCGGGATGGGAACGGCTCAAGCCGGACGACCTCAGGCAGATGGCCGCGCAGGCGATGCGCGTGCCGCTCGAAGCCGTGAAACTCTTTTACGGGGACGAGGACCTGGTCATTGATTCCAACGGCATCGCGACGATCCGGCATAAACGAGACGCCTTCTACGTATTGGACGACGGCACCTTCGAACGGGCCCGTTTCATGGCCTGCATGGGCGCCATGCATTGGGCCAACATTGATTTTCTGCCGGTCGTGGAGCTGTTCCAAAGTTTGCTGCCTGGCACCGGCTCGGCCGCCTTCGAATTGATCCGTGGGCTCTACGATGATCAGAACGAAGGGACTCCAACACTACTCAGGTACCGGGGCATTCCGACCTATCCGTCCGAAGCGGCCTACCGGCTGTTCAGCAGCTTCTTCACGCCCCAGGCACCGGACAGAAGCAACCCATTGCCGGTCTTCATGGACGTTGCGCGTTCTCACGAAGTGACCTGGCTGCCGGCTGCCAATCCGCCTGTGCGGTTTTTTGACTCCTCCCACAATCTGTGCGTCACCGTGAAGGGGAGCGCTGTCCTCAAAGCCACGAAGCTGGATGATCCCACGGGCCTTCCGTTTCTGAGCCCAGGTCCCGGCAGCAACCCTTTTGAACGAACTGTGACCGTGGCAAAGGGAATAATCTCGCTGCAGGACCGCGACGCCAAGGTTCAACTGCCGGTGAATCCGGCATGGGGACCGTTGCAAGACTCACTATCAGAGAAACGGCCGCTTGCGCCGGCTGCGTGGACGTCGCTCTTTGAAATCCAACTGCCCAAGGTCACACCACAGGAAGCCTTTTCAGCCGTGCTGCTGTACCCAGATGACGACGCCGAGATCAGCGAGATCGCCTCGCAGCCTTTTGTGGCCGATTACATACAAGACAGCTTCGAGCAGGATCCGCGACTCGCCGCACATCTCGCCAAAGCCAAACAGGTCTTGATTGACAACTTCGATGGAGCGATCAAGACCTGCATTAATCTGGATAGACCCAGAAACTATACGATTCTTTGTAGTCACCCAGCCTATACCCAGAAGCAGGCTCAAAATCTCTGGAGCGAACTGGCCCGGTCTCAACGGTTCGACTTAGCCAAGAGCATCTCGTTCCTACCGACCGCCAGCGCGCAAGAGGCATACCGAAAGCCCTATGATCTGCTCTGTAGCTGGATTCCATTTACGATCTTCAATGACGCCCACAAGCTTCATGAAACAGTACGAACAATCAGTGGTGCCATCGGGCAGGGTGGGCTGGCATTCATCGTCGGACCGGTCGCCTTGAAATCCGCGATTCAAATGCAACCACAGTTGCAACTCATCAGCATGGAACCGGTTGAATCCCTCCCGACCTTCCGCATGCACCAAACCATCCTACCGAAAGCCCGACTGAAGCCGGGGCTGACACTGTTCCACGTCGTAAAGGGATAACGATCCAACTCTTGACAGTATTTGCCTGGCGCGCTACTATGCGGTTGCCTTTAACGCTCATCCAGTGAGGTGAGCAAGGAGTAGCGCAATGCACGGCCTGAATCACGCCGTCGTCCGACAACTGACCTTCTTGCCTAGCAACAGCGGCGGGGAGGTTTTTTTGTGCCCGAAATCCGCATGACGACGCGCGCCGCCAACGAAAAACTGATCATGGACGCCAGCGAAGTAACGCGGGCGCTGACGCGGATCGCCCACGAAATTCTCGAACGCAACAAGGGGACTCACGATCTGGCACTGGTCGGCATCCGGACCGGCGGGGTCCATCTGGCCCACCGCCTGGTGAAACGCATCCAGGACATCGAGCGGGTCAAGGTGCCGATCGGCGAACTGGACATTACGCTTTACCGTGACGATCTGGCGCTCCGCAAAGAACAGCCGATTCTTAAAACCACAAAGGTCCCGTTCAACATCGCGGACATGAAGGTCGTGCTGGTGGACGAGTTCACCGGCCGCACGATCCGCGCCGCCATGGACGGCTTGATGGACCTGGGACGGCCGGCCGAGATTCAGCTGGCCGTGCTGGTGGACCGCGGGCACCGGCAACTGCCCATCAAAGCCACCTACATCGGCAAGAACATTCCGACCGCCGGCGAGGAAATTGTCCGGGTCTTTCTCGAAGAAGACGGGGAAGAGGACCGGGTGGTCATCCGGCAGGGGGGCACGCCATGAGCTTCAAGCACAAACATCTCCTGGGCATCGCGCCGCTCTCCACTGAAGAAATCATGCTGATTCTGGAAACGGCCGACTCCTTCAAGGAAGTCAGCGGTCGCGAAATCAAGAAGGTCCCGGCCCTTCGTGGCAAAACGGTCGTCAATCTCTTCTTCGAGCCCAGCACGAGGACACGCACCTCGTTCGAACTGGCCGCCAAGCGGCTGAGTGCGGATGTGATCAACTTCTCGCCGTCCAACAGCAGCGTGGTCAAGGGTGAGACACTCCTGGACACGGCCCGGAACATCGAAGCCATGCAGGCCGACATCATCGTCCTGCGCCACCCGGCCGCCGGCGCGGCGGAGACGCTGGCACGCGGGGTCAAGTCCTCCGTCATCAATGCCGGCGACGGCTGGCACGAACATCCGACTCAGGCCCTTCTTGATCTCTATACGCTCCGGGAAAAGAAACGGGACTTCAAAGGCCTGAGGGTTGCCATCGTCGGCGACGTGGCGCACAGCCGCGTCGCCCGCTCCAACATCCATGCCTTGACCAAGGTCGGCGCCGAAGTGCGGGTGATCGGCCCGCGCACCATGATGCCCTGTGGAATCGAACGGCTCGGCGTGCGCCCCTACGACAACCTCGACGAAGGCCTGCGGGGCGTGGACGTGATCATGATGCTCCGCTTGCAGCTGGAGCGGCAGGGCCGCGCGCTCTTCCCGACCATCCGGGAATACTCGCGCCTCTACGGGCTGACCGCCGAACGGCTGAAGCTGGCCGAGCCGGGCGCGCTGGTGATGCATCCGGGTCCCATCAATCGCGGAGTGGAAATCGCGCCGGACGTGGCCGACAGCTTCGCGTCGGTCATCCTGGACCAGGTCACCAACGGTATCGCGGTCCGAATGGGCATCTTGTATCTGCTATCAGGAGCGAACGAATGACAATTCTCATCAAAGGCGGGCAGGTCATTGACCCAGGCCGGGTGAACGGTCCTGCCGATGTGTTGATTGAACAGGGAAAGATTGCCGCCGTGGGACCGAAGCTCAAGGCGCCGGCCGGCGCGACAATCATCGATGCCACGAACAAAGTCGTCATGCCCGGCTTCATCGATCTGCATGTCCACTTTCGCGAGCCGGGTTTTGAGTATAAGGAGACGATCCAAAGCGGCACCGCCGCGGCCGCGGCTGGCGGTTTTACCTCGGTGTGTTGCATGCCGAACACGAGCCCGGTCAACGACAATCAGTCCATCACCGAGTTCATTCTGGAAAAGGCCCGCGCGGCCGGCAACGCGAATGTATTCCCGGTCGGCGCCATTACAAAAGGATCGGAAGGAAAAGAATTGGCCGAGATCGGCGACTTGCGGAGGGCCGGCTGCGTGGCCATCTCCGACGACGGACTGCCGGTGATGAACAGTCTGGTCATGCGGCGGGCAATGGAATATGCCCTCGCATTCGATGTGCCGGTCGTGGACCACTGCGAGGACCTGCATCTCTCCGAAGGCGGGTGCATGAACGAGGGGTTTGTCTCCACGCAACTGGGGCTGCAGGGCGTGCCGGCCGCTGCCGAGGACGTCATGGTCGCCCGCAATCTTGCCCTGGCCGAACTCACCGGCGCGCGGCTGCACCTGGCACATCTCAGCACGGCCGGATCGGTGCGCATGGTCCGGGAAGCCAAGGCGCGTGGCATCAAGGTGACGGCGGAGGCCGCCCCGCACCACTTCATGCTGACGGAGGAAGCGGTCTGCGGCTATAACACGCATGCCAAGATGAACCCGCCGCTCAGGACGGGGATGGACGTACAGGCCATCAAGGATGGGTTACGCGACGGGACAATCGATGTGATTGCCACCGACCATGCGCCTCATGCCACGCAAGAGAAACAGCAGGAATTTGCCGCCGCCCCGAACGGCATCGTCGGCCTCGAGACGGCGTGGCCGCTGACCCTGACACTGGTGGAGGAGGGTGTGCTTTCGCTTGAGGCGGCCATTGCCAAGCTGACGACCGAACCGGCCAGGGCCTTTAGCTTGAAGAAAGGGACACTGGCGCCTGGCGCCGACGCCGATGTGGTGATTGCCGATCTGCACGAAGGCTGGGAAGTCGATCCGGCTCGCTTCCGTTCCAAGGGCCGGAACACGCCCTTTGCCGGATGGAAGGTAAAAGGGCGCATCACGACCACGATTGTGGGCGGCCGCATCGTTCACGAAACAACCTGACGTGCCATTGCATGAGTGAGCCCCGCGCGTTTTCGAAACGATTGCTGATCTGTGCCGTCGTCGAGTCTCTCGCACTGGCGGTCTGGATCGGAGGATTGGTCGTGATCATCGCCGCTGTGATTCCCGCCGTGTTCAACTCCCTGGGCATGGAGCCGGGCGGGCGGTTCCTGACCAGGGTATTTGACGGGTATAATAGACTTGTGCTCGTGGCAATGGCGGCGATGGGGGGAACCATTGCCGCTCGCGCATGGGGGTTTCAGGCAGGGGGGCCCCCGGATGCCGTTCCGGGACGGGCCGAAACAATTCTCTTCGGTACGATGGTCCTGGTGGCTTCCCTGATTATCTTCGTCCTGGGACCGCAGTCCATCGCGCTTCAGGAAGAGGCATTTGGAACCAGGGATGAAAGCGCGCGGAAGGTCGCCTATGACGCATTTTTTCGAGTGCACATGATCGTCCGTGCGCTGTATATAACGAACCTCGGACTGGGCATTGGGTTGCTTGCGATCAAGCTCAAGTCATTCTTGAGGAAGGAACTCTAAGAAGTGGGGAAAGCGGTATTAGCACTCGCTGATGGGACGGTCTTCGATGGCCAGGCGCTCGGCCATGAAGGGGAGACGATGGGAGAGGTCGTCTTCAATACCGCCATGACCGGCTACCAGGAGATCCTGACGGACCCGTCCTATAAGGGACAGATCGTCACGATGACCTGCCCGCACATCGGCAACTACGGGGTCACCAGGCAGGACACGGAATCCCGGCGTATCTGGGCCGAAGGTTTTATCGTCAAGGAGTCCGGCCGCCGGCCCAGTAACTGGCGGGCGGAGCAATCTCTTGATGAGTACTTGAAAGAATCCCGCGTGGTCGGCATTCAGGGGATTGATACCCGCGAGCTGACCCGGCACTTGCGCGAGACCGGCTCGCAGCAGGGCATCATCTCCCATGTGGACATCGACCACCGGCGTGCAACGGAGAAGGCTCGCACCGCTCCATCCATCGTCGGGCGTGACCTGGCCGCGGAAGTGACGTGCGGAAAAAGCTATGAATGGACGGAAGGCTCCGGTTCCTGGGCGCCGGTGACGAACGGGCAGCAGCCGAACAAGCCGGTCCGCCGGTTCAACATTGTCGTCTACGACTTCGGCGTGAAACGAAATATCCTGCGCCGGCTCGTGGATGTCGGCTGTGCCGTGACCGTGGTGCCGGCTTCAACCCCGGCCAAAGCCGTCGAGGCTCTCAAGCCTGATGGTGTCGTGCTGTCCAACGGGCCCGGCGATCCGGAAGGCGTGCCCTATGCCATCGAGGCAGCTAAGGCGTTGATCGGCACACGCCCGATCCTCGGCATCTGCCTTGGCCACCAGATTCTGGGACTCGCCTTCGGGCTCAAAACCTATAAGCTGAAATTCGGGCATCACGCCGCCAACCACCCGGTGATGGATCTCCGAACCAGGAAAGTCGAGATCACCTCGCAGAATCACAACTTCGCTGTGCGGCCGCCGGCAGGCGCAACGGTCGCCTGCGCCAAGCCGCCGGTCCTGACCACGCCGTTCGGCCGCGTGGCCGTCAGCCATCTCAGCCTCAACGACGATTCGGTGGAGGGCATGGTCTGCCTCGATCAGCCGGTCTTGTCCGTCCAGTATCACCCCGAAGCATCGCCGGGCCCTCATGACTCGGCCTATCTCTTTGAACAATTTATTGGAATGATGGAGAAGTCTCATGCCTAAACACGCGATGACTCGCGCCGGAATGCTCGGCATTGCCATGCTCCTCTCCGGCTGCATTACCGTCAATCTGCCTCCCGGCCCGGGCCCGCTGGTTGAAACGCAAGTCAGCGGGTCCGGCTCCTCAAAAGTGCTGATGCTGGATCTCGTCGGGATAATCAGTTCGTCTGAGGAACATGGGTTGTATCCCATCCCCAGCCAGGTCGCGCGACTGAAGGAAGCGCTGACCAAGGCCGCCGCCGATCCGGACGTGCGATCGCTTGTCCTGCGGATCAACACGCCGGGTGGGACCGTGACCGCTTCCGACGTGCTCTATCACGAGCTGCGGCTCTTCAAACAAAAGAAAAAAATTCCAATCGTTGCCTCGATCATGGACGTCGGCGCATCCGGCGGCTATTACGTCGCCATGGGAACCGACAAAATCGTGGCGCATCCGTCGTCCGTCACAGGCAGCCTCGGCGTCATCATGTTGACGATGAACGCCAACGGTCTTCTGGAAAAGATCGGCGTGCACGCCAACGCCATCACCTCGGGGCCTAAAAAAGATATGGGCTCGCCGTTTCGGGCCATGACCGATGAGGAACGCGCGATTTTCCAAAGCGTCATTAACGGGTTGTATGAGCGGTTCCTCACCGTCATCAAGGAGGGGAGGCGCAACCTGACCGCCGACGAAATTCGCAAGCTGGCGGATGGGAGAATTTATTCGGGTGAGCAGGCGAAGGCCGTCGGGCTGGTCGACAGCATCGGGTACCTGGACGATGCCATCGAACTGGCCAAGCGGGAGGCGGGATTGACCGACGCCCGCATCGTGGTCTACCAGCAGCCCGGCGAGTACCGGCACAACATCTACTCGCGCATCCTGGGCCAGGAGGGAAACGGAAACTTTCTGGCAAACTTCGATCTGATGGCGCTCGTTCGCGGCGGGACGCCGCAATTCATGTATCTTTGGATGCCGTGACGGGGAATTGATCCATTGCACCATTGACTCATTGAATCATTGAAACGATTCTCAAATGACTCAATTTTCAAATGATAAAATGAATCAATTTTCCAGCGCTCCGATCGGGCGGCGGGCAGCGCTGTGCTCAGGGGCACGCGGCCTGCTCGGCCTCTGGGCCATGCTGGGCTCCGGAGCCGCGCTGAGTCTGTTCGGATCGCTGACCGGCTGCTACAAGGCGCCGGGCACCGCCCGCGATCAGTTCATCTTTCTGTCGCCGGAAAAAGAAATCGAAATGGGCGTCAAGGCCTTCCGTGACATCCTCCGGTCGGCCCCGCTCTCGTCAAACCCGGAGGTCAACGATCTTGTGCATCGCATCGGCCGGCGGATCGCCGAGGCAGCGAATAAACCCGAC
>JAIBHQ010000078.1 GCA_020028595.1 Nitrospirota bacterium | reverse complement strand
ACGCGCCACGCCTTTGGACGACGTGATGCCGAGGCCGCACGTATCGGTGCCCGGGCAGGCGATGATATCCTCCACCAATTCGGCGCCGGGATCGGCCAGCGCGATGGGAACCAGGTTGTCGTAGAAGTCGGCCAGCTTGCCGTCCGGCACCCAGCGGACGATCAGGTTTTGGTTGATCGTGGTCCTGAGATTCCCGTTGGAGTAGCGCTCGGCCAGGTCGGCGACAGCGAACATCTGCTGCGAGGTCAGATCGCCCATCGGGAGCTTGATCACGACCGCAGCGTAGCCGGCCTGTTTCTGCGCAATCACATTGGTCCGCTTCCACATCTGAAACGGCGTCTCGTGGCCGATGGCGCCCTGTCCGTTCCCCGACCCGTTGCCGCCGCCGTTTGATTTCACCGAGGCCGGCATGATGAGCGGAGCCGCGTCGTCCTGATGCGTCAGAAGCTTGATCGGCGCATGATCCGGACGCGCATGGCCCAGCGACACGTAGGCCTCGTCCCACCGGCGCTTGAACTCGTCGAAGCCCAGCTTTTCGATGACGAACTTCATCCGTGCCTTGTGGCGGTTTTTGCGGTTGCCGAGCGTGTCGAACACCTTGATCACGGCCTCGACGGTCGGGATCAATTCGTTCATCGGCACGAACTCGCGCAGCACCTGCGCGATGCGGGGGGCCGAGCCCAGGCCGCCGCCCACCACCATGCGGAACCCGATCGTCCCGTCGTCGCGCCTGGCGGCCAGCAGACCGATGTCGTGGATGGGGGTCAGCGCGCAGTCGTGGCGGCAGCCGGAGAAGGCGATCTTGAACTTCCGCGGCAGGCTCTGGTTGAGCGGATTGCGCAGCAAATGCAACGCGACCGTTTTGGCATAGGGCGTCACGTCGAACACTTCGCCCTGGCAGATGCCGGCCAGATGGCAGGCGGTCACGTTGCGGACCGTGTTGGCGCAGGCCTCGCGGGTGGTCAGGTCCACTTCGGCCAGGCCGCGCATGATGGTGCCGACGTCTTTCAGCGGGACGAAATGCAGTTGAATGTCCTGGCGCGTGGTGACGTGCCCGACGCCGGTGGCATGGGTGTCGGCGACCTCGGCAATCCGGCGCAACTGGTTGGCCGTGAGTCCGCCGAAGGGGATCTTGATCCGAACCATGTTCACGCCGGGCTGGCGTTGGCCGTAAATCCCATGCTGCAGGCGGAACGGCCTGAAGATGTCCACGGACAGATCGCCCGCGAGCATTTTTCTCGCTTCTTCCTCAAACACCTCGATTTCCTCGAGGATGTGCGAAGGAATCGGCGCCGTCTTGACGTCAATTGGATGTGTCGTGTGAGGGGGAGTCATGGGCGTCCTCTTAAATGTGGTACATCAAGGTCCGTTTTTGGTCGAGTTGCTGCTGGCGTTCGGCCAATTCTTTCAGCGTCACGGCTCCGAGCACGCTCAGTTCGGCCTGGTGGACCCGCTCCCAGACGTTTGTCAGCAGCGCGTCGGGTTTCAACCGGCTGCGCAGCCGCCGCGTGGCGGATCCTCGCGGAGCGTCGGGCGACAGGGGGCCATCCAGCGCTTCGACGATCTCGGCCAGCGAAATCTCCGCCGGTTTCTTATTGAGCGTGTAGCCGCCTAGCGCCCCTCGCAAACTATCCACAATCCCCGCTTTCTTCATCGCATGCAGGACCTGCTCGAGAAACCGCGGTGGAATCACCTGCCGCTTCGCGATCGCTTTAGACTGGACAGGAGCCGCTCCATTTTGGAGAGCCAGGTCCAACGCAGCCATGATGCCGTAGGTCGCTTTCTGCGAGACTTTCATTGATATCCTACTATTCCGATAGGAAATGAATTATCGTGAGTTGTTATACAAATTTTCGAGTCTTCCTGTCAAGGCCTTTGCCATTCCGGTTGGACCGGTAAAAATGGGTGTGCCAAAACAGTCCCCGGGGTTCACGGCCTCGGTGCATCTCAGCGCGTTCCAGATTTCTGCTGAACGTATGCGCATCATGGGGTGCCGGCCACCTTTAGAAAAATTTTCTTTTCCAAAAACACCCCCAAAATTGTGTTGTGCGCGAACAAAGCCCGACAGGTAGTGGAGGAAGCGTGACATTCGGGGTGCCATCTCCATACGACCGGTCGATCCACGATTGACAACCTGCCCACCTTGGTGGATACTCCGCACCTTCTTTTGGGAATACACACACACGCATGCGGTCTTCAACCTTCAGCGTGCTCCTGCTGAGCAGTGACCACGAACTTCACGAAAAGATTCAACGGACGCTCAAGAACCTCACGCTGACCGTGGCCCGGGATGTCGCCGCCATTCCGCGTGCCGCGATCAAGCAGGGGTTCGACGCCGTGTTGATCGAGGCCCGGCGTGGGGCGCCGCATGAATTGACGGAGGTGGCGCGGCTGGTTGAGCCGTCGCGCGCCATGATCGTGATGGGGGCACGCAGCGTGCTGGCGCGCTCGGCGGACATTCTTCATACCATGACGAACGGGTCCGGCCGTCTCCTGACGCGCGCGCGGCAGGATGTTGTGCTGGAGGAAATCATCGAGTCCAAACTGGGTGAATTCGTCAAGGGGATGCGCAACGGGGCCGCGCGTAATCTCCATCCGATGCTGATCTCGGCGGTCGAGCGTCCGCTCATCGCGCACGCGCTGAAGGAAACCAACGGCAATCAAATCCAGGCCGCTCATCTATTGGGCATGAACCGGAATACCCTGCGCAAAAAAATCACGGAATTCAGGATTCCGGTGAAACGGCACCGGGCCGCCACGGCGAGTGCGACCTGACAATCGCATGCCACACATCCATCCGCATTCGAAAACTCTTCATTATTTCCGCGATCTAGCGCTACCTTGACACGGTAGAGGTCGACGGTTCAAGACCGTCCGCGCCTACCATCCCGCAAGGCATCGACCGCCGATGCCTTTTCTTTTTTTTGGAAGGACTTTTTGGAAGGATAATGGGGGCACACAACATTCAGATTACCCTCCCGGACGGAACCCGCAGGCCCGTCCAGGCCGGCAGCACGGCGGCCGAGGCGCTGGGCGGCAAGTCGCTCAAAAAAGACGTCCTGGCCGTCAAGGTCAACGGTGTGGCGAGGGATTTGTCCGCCGTATTGACGTCCGATGCCTCGCTGGAACCGGTCACGTTCGATTCTCCTGACGGAAAAGATGTGTACCGGCACACCAGCACCCATATCATGGCCCAGGCCGTGAAAGAGCTGTTTCCATCGGCACAGCTGACGATCGGCCCGGCGATCGACGAGGGGTTTTACTACGACTTTGCGTTCGATCGTCCGTTTACGCCGGACGATCTGGAGAAGATCGAGGCGCGCGCGCTCGAGATCATCAAGCGCGACCTGCCGATCGCGCGGATGGAAATGCCGCGCGCCGAAGCGGTCCGGCTCAGCAAGGAACGGGGCGAGGTCTACAAGGCGGAGATCATCGAGACGATGATTCAGGATCCGGTGATTTCGCTCTACCGCCAGGGGGAATTTATCGACATCTGCGAAGGGCCGCATCTTCCAAGCACGGGCTACGTCGGGGCGTTCAAACTGCTCTCGAGCGCCGGGGCCTATTGGCGCGGCGACGAACGCAACCCGATGCTGCAACGCATCTACGGCACGTCGTTTCCGACCAAGGACGCCCTCAAGGCGCACCTGGACAAGCTGGAAGAGATCAAGCGCCGCGATCACCGCAAACTGGGCAAGGAACTGGATCTCATCAGCATCCAGGACGAGATCGGACCCGGATTGGTCCTCTGGCATCCCAAGGGCTCGCTGGTGCGGCTGTTGATCGAGAATTTCTGGCGCGAACAGCATCTCAAGGGCGGGTACGAGCTGGTCTACTCGCCGCACGTGGCGCGCCTCGATCTGTGGAAGACCAGCGGGCACGTGGACTACTACCGCGACAACATGTTTGCGACCATGAAAGTGGAAAACAACGAGTATCAGCTCAAGCCGATGAACTGTCCCTTCCACATCATGATCTATAAGTCCCACCTGCGCAGTTATCGCGATCTGCCCATCCGGTATGGCGAGCTCGGCACGGTGTACCGCTACGAACGCACGGGTGTGCTGCACGGGCTCCTGCGCGTGCGCGGGTTCACCCAGGACGATGCGCATCTGTTCTGCCGGCCGGATCAGATCGAACCCGAAGTGAGCCGTGTCCTGGACTTTACGTTCTTTATCCTTCGGACGTTCGGATTCTCGGAGTTCGAGGTCTACTTGTCGACGAAGCCGGAGAAAGCCGTTGGCTCAGCCGAGAACTGGACGCAGGCCACCAGCGCGCTGGAAGCGGCGCTCAAGAGCCGCGGCGTCGCCTATCAGATCGATCCCGGGGAAGGCGTCTTCTACGGGCCCAAAATTGATATCAAGATCAAGGACGTGCTCGGGCGGTCGTGGCAGTGTTCGACCGTCCAGGTGGACTTCAACAATCCGGAACGGTTCGATCTGGCCTACACCGGCGAGGACGGCAAGGCCCACCGGCCGATCATGATTCACCGGGCGCTGATGGGCTCCATCGAACGATTTTTCGGGATTCTCATCGAGCACTATGCAGGGGCCTTCCCCACGTGGCTGGCGCCGGTGCAGGCGATCGTGCTGTCCATTACCGACAAACAGCAGGCGTACGCCGAAACGGTGGCGGCGCAGTTGCGCACGGCCGGCTTTCGCGCCGAGGCCGACTTGCGGAATGAAAAAATTGGGTTCAAAATCAGAGAGGCTGAGAAGGCCAAGATCCCGTTCATGCTGGTGGTGGGGGATCGTGAAATGCAGGGCGGCACCGTATCGGTGCGTGGACGGAGCAAGGCGGACTTGGGTAGTATGCCGGTGCCGGCCATGATGGAGTTGCTGAGGAAGGACACCGTGCAAGCGGTGTTGGCGTAACCCGGGTTCCAGCATCCGGGTTCATTAACCTGTTACCAAGAGGTGTCGTATCGTTAAATTGAGAGTGAACCGGGAAATCCGGATTCCGCAGATCCGCGTCATCGGAGCGGAGGGCGAGCAGTTGGGCGTCATGCCGACACCGGATGCCCTCCGAAAGGCTCAGGAATCCGGCTACGACCTGGTGGAAGTGGCGCCGACCTCGCAACCGCCCGTTTGCCGGATCATGGATTACGGCAAATACAAGTTCGAGTTGCAGAAGAAGGATCATCAAAGCCGCCGGCACCAAAAATCCACGCAGGTCAAGGAAATCAAACTACGGCCGAGGACGGACAAGCACGACCTGGAGATCAAAATTCGGCAGATCAAGGGATTTCTGGCCGATGGCAACAAGACGAAGGTCGTCCTGACCTTCCGGGGGCGTGAGATGGCGAATCAGGAGATGGGACGATCGGTCATGAGCAACGTGATTGCGGAGCTGACACCGGTGGGAACCATCGAGTATGCGCCCCGCATGGAAGGCCGGAGCCTGATCATGGTGGTGGCTCCCAAATAGTTGAAGCAGGCAAGAAAGGACGAAGGCAATGCCAAAAATAAAGTCTCACAGCGGAGTGAAGAAGCGGTTTCAGCGCACGGGCAGTGGAAAGATCGTGCGGCACAAGGCCGGCCGGCGGCATCTGTTGAACGGCAAAACCAGCAACCGGAAGCGGCGGTTGTCGGGCAACGTCCTTGTCGATTCGACGATGACCCTGCCGATCAAGCGGCTCATGCCGTACAGTTCGTAAATAGGCAATAGGCGATGGGCGCTGGGTCATAGGTTGGAATGAAGAGGCTTTTCCTATAGCCTAAACCTTCATACCTATTGCCAGCGACTGAGTGAAACGAAGGAGAAGATATGCCACGCGTAAAAGGCGGTTATAAAACCAGGCGTCGACGGAAGAAACGGCTTAAACTGGCGAAAGGCCAGTTTGGCGCCAAGAGCAAGTTGTTTCGGACCGCGACCGAGTCGGTGGACAAAGGCCAGGCCTATGCCTATACCGGTCGGAAGCACCGCAAGCGGGATTTCCGCAGCCTCTGGGTGGCGCGGATCAACGCAGCTGTACGGGCACACGGCTTGACGTATAGCCGGTTCATCAATGCGCTCAAGAAAGCCCATGTGACGCTGGATCGGAAAGTGCTTTCCGAGATGGCGATTCACGATCCGAATGGGTTCGAGAAGCTGGCTGCGATGGCCAAGCAGGGCGCAACAGCCTAGCGGGTAGTTAAAAGTGCTGAGTCCTGAGTGCTGAGGCGGTTTTCTCAACACTCAGGACTTAGAACTCAGCACTCAGCACTATTTTTCCGACAGCGGGTCCACTTCCAGCTCGAAAATTACGCTCGGCATTCCGATTTGCCAGTGCTCCAACACTTCCGGGTGCAGTTCTCCGATCAGTCCGACCGCACGGCCGTTTGAAAGAACCCGTCCGGCCCGGCCCTCCAGAAACGACGGGTGCGCCACCGGTTCCAGCTGGTACGGATAATCCAGATAGAACAACAGCAGGTCCAGGCAGGAGTGAATCTCGGAGAAATTCGCGCCGGCATGGGCGATGAGTCCGCCCAGAGCCGTCACCGTCCGCGCTCCCTGCGCGTCGGCCGGATCGGGCACGGCGATTTCACCGACTTCGAACACCCGGTGCGGATAGAACACCCGCGTCGAGGCCGATTCGACGCGGAGGAGCGACGGCACGATCCACTGCCGCAGACAGGAGAAACTCTGCGACATGGCATTATCGACCTCGACGAGCCGGCTCCATGCGGTGTTGCCCAGACGCATGCGGTCACAGAGATCCTGCCGGGACGTCAGGATATTGGAGATGATTTCCTGGAAGCCCAGCCCGATCATTAAATCTCTGATCCGGTCCGACACCTGTTCCACCCGCGACAGGCCGCCCACCGTAAATTGGGACGGCATGATCGGCGTAAACTGGCCGTACCCCCGGCTGATCGCCACATCCTCGACCACGTCCACGGCATGCATCAGATCGTTCCGGTACGGCGGCAGCTTGACGATGACCGTTTCGCGGGACGGCTTGACGCGGTATCCGTAGGCCGTCAAGGCACGGGCGATGGGCGTGGCGCCGAACGATTGTCCCAGCGCAGCCTCGATGGTTTTCACGGGAATCGGCCGGGCCTTCGCAAAGTCCAGCGGCGTGCGCACGGTCTTCCCCAGCGTCGTGGCCGAGGGATAGACGACTTCAACCGGTTCGATGGCAGCCCCGCGATCCGCGAGGTTGGCGGCCAGGATGTTGAGCGTGAGGATGACCATCAACAGATCGGTCCCGGTCACCTCCACAAACAACTCGGCATCGCCGGCCCGGACTTCGCCGATCTCACGGCTGTTGATCACCGGCGGCAGCGACAGTACCTGGCCTTCCGCGTCACGCAACAGCGGGACGCGGTCGTGACCGGCCAGAATCGGCCCGTACTCCACGCCCTTCGGGTGAACGGAGAGGATCTCGCCCAGCGACATCGGCTCGTCGAATCCCAGCGGCGTGAACCGGGCTTCATCCGGCTTCACGAGCGTGTAGGTCACCGGGAACACGATGCCGGGAAGCCGGTAGAGTCCGATCGATACGGTGCGGCGCTTGCGCCCGAAGATGTCGGCCAGCTTCTCCTGCATCTGGATCAACTGGGTGAGGCCCTCGCCGGTAACGCGGTAGCCGACGGCGGTGCAGGCGGCGACGTACGGACGGATCGGCTCCAGGCCGGGCGAGACCATCACGCGCTTTGTCGGACGCTTCGCCTTGAAGAAGGGATAGGCCGGGGCCTTGCCGGCCAGCGCGATCCGGATCTGGCGCGCGATGCCTTCGCATGACCAGAGGTCCGGGCGGTTGCTATCTTGTAACTCGATCCGCAGTTCGCCGGTGGCATGGTCGTGGTCTTTCAACTCGCCCTTCACCAGCGGCAGCCAGGCTTCAACCCGCTCGGCGGTGATCGTCCCCTGTCCGAGGAGTTGCGAAAAGTCTTTCAGATTGATGGAAATAGTTGGCATAGAGACTGGCTTTCAGCGATCAGCCGTCAGCGTTCAGCAAAAACAGAACACGCTCTTTCGTTCATCAGTTCTCTTCGCTCCGCGCTGAGAGCTGAAAGCTGATTGCTGACAGCTCCTCAGAACTTTCCCCTGGTTGTGCGGACCATGTCCAAGTCGCTGGAAAACAGATCGCGGATGTCGTGGATGCCCAGCGCGACCATGGCCATGCGGTCCAATCCCAGCCCCCAGGCGATGACTGGAACGTCCACGCCGAGCGGCAGCGGACGGTTCGGTGAAGGGAAAGTAGGCGGGCAGGAATTTGATTTCCTTCGCCTGGGCGACTTCGCGCGCGAAGAGTTCAAGCAGCCCCAGCAGGGTCCTGAAATTGATGTCCTGGCCCAGCACGATGCCTTCAACCTGGAAGAAATCCGTCGCGTGCGTGGCATCCACCTGGTCGTAGCGGAAGCAGCGCGCGATGGAGAAATACTTGCCTGGAACGTTCGGTCCCGCCGCCAGCGTGCGGGCCGACACGGCGGTGCCCTGGCTTCTCAGGACCAGGCGCCGCGCGCGCTCTTCGTTGAAGTCGTAGCCCCACCCGGTGGAACCGGTGTCGCCGCCGTCGCGATGCGCCGCCGCGACACGCGAGAAGAACGGTTCGGCAATCGCCGACGCGTGCGTCGGCTCCTTGACGAAATAGACGTCATGGATGTCCCGCGCCGGATGGAATTGCGGCATATACAGGGCATCCATATTCCAGAATTCGGTTTCGATCAGCGACCCGCGCATTTCCTGGAATCCCATGCTGACCAGCTTGGTTTTTACGCGATCGAGGAATTCCCGGTACGGATGGCGTTTGCCGGCCGCGATGCGGGGTGCCCGCAGACTGATGGTGTACTTGCGGAAGCGCTTGGTACGCCAGCTGCCGTCCTTCAGCAACTCCGGGGACAGCTGCGACACCTCGTCGGCCACACCCTGTTGGACGAGCGTGTCTGCGGCGCTCTGGCCGTCCGGC
>JAIBHQ010000237.1 GCA_020028595.1 Nitrospirota bacterium | reverse complement strand
GCGAGCCCGCATTGTTCATGACGGTTCGTCGCGAAATCGTGGAGTCGCGTTGCGAGACGGGCACGCGCAGCCGCGAAGGACCGAGGCGTACTAGAGCAGTACGTCGAGGGACTGAGCGGCGAGCATGCCCGCCGCCAGGCTTGTCGCAGCAGCGAATCCGCGATTGCAGCAGAAGCGCTCATGAATAATGCGGGCTTAGTCGGGGATACGAAGCCGCTGAATGCTCAGCGCCTTGCCGAGCGTGCCATCCAATTCGATCAATGCCGCGCAGAAGACCGCGGGGCCGGATGCCACCTCGAAGCGGCGGGGCATTCCCGTCAGGAATTTTTCGATGACCAGTTCCTTCTTCACGCCGATGACGGAATGCACCGGGCCGGTCATGCCGATGTCGGTGAGATAGGCCGTGCCCTTCGGCAGCATCTGCTCATCGGCCGTCTGCACGTGCGTATGGGTGCCGACGACCGCCGACACCTCGCCGTCGAGAAAATAGCCCATGGCCATCTTCTCCGAGGTCGCCTCGGCATGCATGTCCACGACGATTGCGGCGGTCTCCTGCTTGAGCTTCGCCAACTCCCGGCGCGCAGCCTGAAAAGGACAATCCAGCGTCGGCATGAAGGCGCGGCCCATCAGATGGAGCACGGCCAGGCGCTCGCCACCTGCCGTTTCCACCACAATCGAGCCTTTGCCGGGCACACCCTCTGGATAGTTGGCCGGACGGAGCAGGCGCGGCTCGTGCCGGATGAACTCCATGATCTCTTTCTTGTCCCACGCATGGTTGCCGGTGGTGATGACCGCAGCGCCCCAGTCGAAGAGTTCCTGCGCCAAATCAGGAGTAATGCCGAAGCCGCCCGCGATGTTTTCGCCGTTGGCGATGACCAGATCGATACTGTGCTGGGCAACGAGTTTGGGCAGCCGGCGCTCCACGGCCCGCCGGCCCGGCTCTCCCATGATGTCGCCGATCACTAAGACTTTCATAAATCCTCGGCTAGAGGCTATGGGCTATGGGCAATGGGCAATGGGCAATGGGAAACCGTCTCGGTCTTGCCTATGACCCATTACCTATTGCCTCACGCCTACTTGGCGATTTCCGTATACCGGCTTTCCCGAATCACGGTCACTTTGATCTGTCCCGGATAGGTCAGCTCCTGTTCGATCTTCTTGGCCAGATCCCGGGACATGAGCGATGATTCCGTGTCGCTGACTTCTTCCTGCCTGACGATCACGCGAATCTCGCGCCCGGCCTGGATCGCATAGGCTTTCTGGACACCCTTGAACCCCACCGCCAGCGACTCCAGCTTCTCCAACCGCTTGACGTAGGACTCCAACGCCTCCCGGCGCGCCCCGGGCCGTGCCGCCGATAAGGCCTCCGCCGCAGCCACCAGCACAGATTCCGGACAGATCGGCTCCACCTGCTCGTGATGCGCTGCGATCGCGTTGACGATCTTGGCCGATTCGCCGTACTTCTTGGCGATGTCGGCCCCCAGCATCGCGTGCGTCCCCTCTTCTTCGTGGCTCACCGACTTGCCGATGTCGTGCAGCAGCGCGCCGCGTTTGGCCAGTCTCACGTCCAGGCCCAATTCAGCCGCCATCGTCCCGCAAATAAAGGCGGCCTCGCGCGAGTGGTAGAGATTGTTTTGCCCGTAACTGGTCCGGTATTTGAGGCGTCCGAGCACCTTGACGATCTCCGGGCTGAAGTCCGACAGGCCCAGCTCGAAGATGATTTTCTCCGCCTCTTCGATCATGAGCTTGTCGATATCCGTCTTCACCTTGTCGACGACTTCTTCGATCCGCGTCGGATGGATGCGGCCGTCGTGCATCAACCGTTCCAGCGAAACTTTGGCAATTTCCCGATCGGCACGACCGAGAGCGTGGCCTCGGCCACGTAATCGCGCGTCACCCGCTGGATCGAGCGCGCGATGATTTCGCGCGCCTCGCGCTCGGCGCCTTCTTTCGCTTCGTCCACGATGCGCTTGGCCACCCCGATCGCCTCAAGTTTGGCGTCGTGTTCGATCGCGCTGATCAATTGCCGCTTGGCTTCTTCGACAGTCAGTCCGGCCACGCGCTCCAGCGCCTGCCGGTGCTCCTTGGTCGCGCGTTCGCAGGCCGCCTCCGACGCAGCCAACGCCGCGTCGCGTTTTGCCAGCGTCGTTTCGCGCTTCTGCACCTCTATTTCGCCGCGTTCCAGCGAACCGGCCTTCCGCTCCAGTTGCTCTTCGCGCTGAAACAGCTTCTTCTCCACGGCGCCCATCTCCGCCCGCTTCTCTTTCTGTTCCTTCTCCAGGCTGGTCCGGGCCTGCAACAGCAGATCCTTCGCCTCGACCCTGGCCTCCTTGGTCAGCGTCTCGGCCTCGCGCGCGGCATTCTGCTTTGCCCGGCTGGCTTGCTCATCGGCCTGGCTCTGCTGGGTCGCCAGGGTATTGCGCCGAACGAACAGATAGCCGCCGACGCCGGCCAGCGCGCCGAGCACTCCGGCAACCACATATGTCATAATTTCCATCATCACAGTGGGGGACCCCCTTGGCCCAATTTCGACGCCGCACACATCCCGGATGTGTGATCCCGTCGAATCCGCATATTGATGGGGGCGAATGCGCGTGTCAGCAGCCGATCAGCGCGAGGAAACCGGATCGAACCTGCCGCATCGAACCTGAAGGTCAGGCAAGAAGGAAAAGGCGTCAAGCAGACTGAAGAACGTGAGCGGTTACACGGGCCGGGATTGATCTCGTCGTGATCGTTGCGCGACGCCACGCGTCGCGCTCACTTCCGCCAGCCGGACAGGCGACTCTCTGATCATATCCCCGACCGCTCGTACCGCCTCGCCCAGCGTGACCCCGGACATCCGCACCCACCGATTGATGAATTCCAGTGTTTTCAGCACGTTCGACAAATTCCGCGTTGGTATTTGATCAGCCTCTCTCGTCCTTGCTTCCCGCTGCCACACGACTCATCCGCCCTACAACTGTCCCTTTCTCAAGACTGTTCGTACCGTATCAAATACAAGAAATCTTTGCAACTCCCTTACCGCTTGCGGACCGGCTCCAATTGCTCTTCGATGGACTCCATCAGGCTCAACGTCCGCCGATCGACCTCGGCATCGCCTTCCTGGCGAGTGTGCTCCGCCTGAAACAACTGGTGCGTGATGTTGAGCGCCGCCAGGACCGCCAGCTTGGCGCGCGTCGCCGTCTTCATCCCCTGCGCCAGCACGCGAATCTGCGTGTCCACGAAATTCGCGCAGCGCTTGACGTACTCCTCGTCGGTCGCACCGGTCACCACGTACCGCTGACCGTAGATTTCGACTTCAATGGTCTTAGTCAAGCGCCACC
>JAIBHQ010000077.1 GCA_020028595.1 Nitrospirota bacterium | reverse complement strand
TGCTTGAGCGCGTCCGTCGTGCGCATGCCCATGCTCCCTTCCTTGCTTCAGGCCTGCTCCCGGCCTGCTCCCGGAGAAACCGGCGATCAGGCCACGCCGCTTTTGAGCAGATCGTGCAAGTGAATCACGCCTGCCAGGCGGTTGCGTTCATCCACGACCACGAGCGAGGTGATCGAAAACTGCTCCATTGTCTGCAGGGCCTTGGCGGCGAGGGCGTCGGCCTGGACGGTTTGCGGGGATGCGCAGCCGAGGTCCTTCGCCTTGGCCTTCGCCAGGCTGTTTCCCTTCTCAAGAAACCGGCGCAGATCGCCGTCGGTGATCACGCCCGCAAGCTGTCCCTTGGCGTTGACCACCGTGGTCATGCCGAGTTTTTTCGACGTCATTTCACGAATGGCGTCCCGGGCAGACGCGGTTGCGGAAACGCGCGGCAACGCGCTCCCCGCGTGCATGAGATCGCGAACTTTGAACAGCAGGCGTCGGCCCAGCGTGCCGCCCGGATGGAATTGCGCGAAGTCCTCTTCCTTGAAGCCTCGTTTCTGCAGCAGCGCAATCGCCAGGGCGTCTCCCATGGCCAGCGCGGCCGTGGTGCTCGAGGTCGGGGCAAGCCCCAACGGACAGGCTTCCTCAGAGACGGAGACATCCAACACCACATCGCTGTTCTTCGCAAGCGTGGACTGGGTCCGGCCCGTGAGGGCAATAATGGGAAGGCTCAACCGTTTCATGAACGGCAGGAGCTTGAGCACTTCTTCCGTTTCTCCGCTGTTCGAAATGGCCAGGAGCGCATCCTGCCTGGCCAGCATGCCCAGGTCTCCATGAATGCCGTCGGCGGGATGGACGAAGAATGCCGGAGTGCCCGTGCTGGCCAGGGTCGCGGCGATCTTTTGCCCGATCAGGCCGGACTTTCCCATTCCCGAGACGACCACCTTTCCTGTGCAGTGGTGCAGCAGGTCGATGGCCTTGGCGAACCGGTCATCCAGCCGGTCCACCAGCGCCGCGATCGCACGCGCCTCGATTTCCAGTACCCGCTTCCCCTGCTGGATGCTCATCGGTCGCTTTCCGCGCCCTTGCCGGCAGCCTGGCAGATCCGCATCAGCCGCTCCAGGAGTTTTTTGAGGTCATGCAACGGAACCATATTGGGGCCGTCGGAGAGTGCATGATCCGGATCGGGATGAACTTCCATGAAAAATCCGTCGCAGCCGGCCGCGGCCGCGGCGCACGCGAGCGGCGTGACGAACTCGCGCTGGCCGGAGGACTTTGTCCCTCCCCCGCCCGGCAATTGCACGCTGTGGGTGGCGTCGAAGACCACCGGGTATCCGAATTTCCGCATGATCGGCAGGGCCCGCATATCGACAACCAGGTTGTTGTATCCGAACGTGGTGCCCCGTTCGGTCAGGATGATCCGGCGAGTGCCGCTTTCTTCCAGTTTGGCCACGACGTTGGACATCTCCTCTGGAGAGAGGAACTGGCCTTTCTTGACGTTCACCACCTTCCCTGTTTTGGCGGCGGCGATCAGCAGATCGGTCTGTCGACAGAGAAAGGCGGGAATTTGGAGCACGTCCACAACCGTCCCCGCTTCCGTGGCCTCGTCCTCGCTGTGCACGTCGGTCAACACAGGTACGCCGATCTGGTCTTTGACTTTTTTGAGGATGGCCAGACCGTCTTTGAGCCCGGGCCCGCGAAACGAGGATCCGGCACTTCTGTTCGCCTTGTCGTATGACGACTTGAAGATGTACGGAATATTAAGCGCGCGCGCGATTTCCGCGATGCGCTGCGCGGTTTCCAAAGCCAGCTTTTCACTTTCCAGTACGCAGGGGCCGGCGATCAGGAAGTGGCGATGGGCCGCCCCCACCTTGAAAGAGCCGATGTTGACGTCATGCAGCATCAGGGCGTTCCCCTACCGCCCGCATTTCCGCCGCAGGGCCGCGCCGGCGAAGGCGCTGAAGAGTGGATGGGGACGATGCGGCCGCGAGCAGTATTCCGGGTGGAACTGCGTGCCCAGAAACCAGGGATGGCCCTTCAGCTCCACGATTTCGACCAGCTCGCCGTCGGGCGACAGGCCGCTCAGGACGAGCCCGTGCGCTGTCAGCCGGTCGCGATAGGCGTTGTTGAATTCGTACCGGTGCCGGTGCCGTTCTTTGACTTCCAGGACGCCATAGGCTTTATGGGCCAGGCTGCCGTCCTGCAGGCGGCAGGGATAGGAACCGAGCCGCATCGTGCCGCCCTTGTCGTGGAGCGACTTCTGATGTTCCATGAGATGAATCACCGGGTGCGGAGTATTGAGGTCGAACTCCGAGCTGTTCGCATCGGCCAGACCGGCTGCATGTCTGGCCAGCTCGATCACGGCGCACTGCATGCCGAGGCAGAGGCCAAGGAATGGAATCCCCTGCTCACGGGCAAAGCGGATTGTCTGGATCTTGCCCTCGATGCCACGCACACCGAATCCCCCCGGGATTAAAATGCCGTCGGCATCCCGCAAGGTCTGCTCGGCGCCCCGCCGCTCGACTTCTTCAGACTCGATCCAATTGATATTGACGCGGGTTTCATGGTCCACGCCGCCGTGCACCAGGGCTTCCGCCAGGCTTTTGTAGGACTCTTTCAGCCCGACGTATTTGCCGACCAGCGCCACGGAAATTTCGTGCTTGGGCCGTTTGATCTTCTGCACCATGGCGTCCCATTCGCGCAGGTTCGGCGGACCCGTCTCCAGCTTGAGCTGGCGGACGATCAGCTCATCGAGCCCTTCCTTCCGGAACACGATCGGTACTTCGTATATCGTTTCCACATCTTTGGCCGTGATCACGGCGCCTTTTTCCACGTTGCAGAAGAGCGCGATCTTGTCCTTGAGATCGGGCGGCAGATAGCGATCGGTCCTGCACAGGAGAATGTTCGGCTGGATACCGATTTCGCGCAGCTTGTTGACGGAGTGTTGGGTCGGTTTGGTTTTCAATTCTCCGGACGCACCGATGTAGGGCACGAGCGTCAAGTGGATATACAAGACGTTCTCACGCCCGACGTCGTATGGCATCTGCCGGATGGCTTCCAGAAACGGCAGGCTCTCGATGTCGCCGACCGTCCCGCCGATCTCGACAATGACGACGTCGGTGTCTTTGGCCACGTTCCGAATGCACTGTTTGATCTCGTCAGTGATGTGCGGGACGACCTGCACGGTTCCGCCAAGGTAATCGCCCCGCCGTTCCTTGGTAATGACCGAATTATAGATGCGGCCGGTGGTGTAGTTGTTGTCCCGGGTCAGCGTCAGCGAGGTGAACCGCTCGTAGTGGCCCAGGTCCAGGTCTGTTTCGGCGCCGTCATCGGTGACGAAGACCTCCCCGTGCTGGTACGGGTTCATGGTGCCGGGATCGACGTTGATATACGGGTCCAGTTTGAGGAAGGTGATTTTCAGCCCCCGGCTTTCGAGGAGGTTCCCGATCGACGCCGACGCCAGCCCTTTTCCAAGAGAGGACACGACGCCGCCGGTCACAAAGATGAATTTGTTCATCGTGCGCCCCTTGCTGTGGTCCGTGCAGCCGATCGGACGAGTGTGCGCTGTCGTGTCATGCGTTTCAAGGCCGACTCGGCCTCCCTGAGATCCTTCGGTGTATCGATACGCAAAGACTGGTGCCCGGTTTCCCAGACGCGGATTCTGATCCCGTGCTCGAGCGCGCGGAGCTGCTCCAGCTTTTCCGCCTCTTCGAGCGGGCTGGTCGGCAATGTCGATATCCGGAGCAGCGTCTCACGGGTATAAATGTAAATCCCCAGGTGGACATAATGCAACCCGGCGACGAATTTGCCGGGCCCCTTCTCGCGGTCGCACGGGATCGGCGCGCGGGAAAAATACAGGGCCTCGCCATCCGGGTTCGTCACGACCTTGACGATGCCCGGATTGGTCACCTCCTTCGAGGAGGTCAGCGCGCGCTTGAGCGTGCCCATGTCCGCGCCGCTCTTGAGAAACGGCCTGATGAGGTCGGTGAGCAGTCCGGGATGCAGTGCGATCTCGTCGCCTTGCAGGTTGACGAAGACGTCACCCGGGGTTTGACGGGCCACGGCGGCGACCCGGTCCGTCCCCGTCCGGAACCGGCCTTCCGGCATCACGACCGTCCCCCCAAAAGCGGTGACGGCTTTCTGGATGCGGACATCGTCGGTGGCGACCAGCACGCGGTGCACGCCGGCCGCCTGCGCGCGCTCGTAGACGTGCTGGATGAGCGGCTTTCCCGCCAGCAGAGCCAGCGGTTTTCCAGGGAATCGAGAGGAGCCGAACCGGGCCGGAATGACGACTGTCACCGGCGGGGTCGGGTTAGGCATGCGTCAAGGCCTCGGTCAGTTGTTGCGCCGTGACGGTTGCCGTGCCGACCATGCCGACGACGATGCCGGCCGCGTAATTGGCCAGGATGGCCCCGTCTCGAATGGACGCGCCGCTTGCCATCGCCAGGGCCAGAGTGCCGATGGCGGTGTCGCCGGCGCCGGTCACGTCATAGACCTGGCGTGCCACGGTTGGAATGTGCCAGTGCGAGCCGTTGGACTCGAAGAGGCTCATGCCTTTCTCTCCCCGCGTGATCAGGACGCACTCGCACCCCAGCCGTTTCCGAAGAATGTCGCCGGCCTCGTTCGCGGTCTGGTCGTCATCCCCGTGCACGCCTGCGGCCTGCGCGGCTTCGAGATGGTTGGGGGTGACGACCGTGACGCCTTTATAATAGGAGAAATGTTCCACCTTGGGGTCCACGATGATCGGAATGCGCCGCAAGGCCGCCAGACGGGTCAAGTCGGCCATCAGTGTTGCGGTCACGACGCCTTTGGCGTAATCCGACACCACGAGGCACGAGATGTCGCGCAAGCGGGACTCGATATAGCGGATGATCCGTCGCTGGGATTGCACCGTGATGTCGGTCCGTCCTTCGACGTCATAACGAACGATCTGCTGGTTATGCGCAACGACACGGGTTTTTCGTGTCGTCGGGCGATCCGGATCGATGACCACGCCGCCCCGCCCCTGCCGCCTGGTGCCCAATTCTTTCAGGAGTTGCCGCCCGCCTTCATCAGAGCCGATGATGCCGCACAGGTCCGCCCGGCCGCCGAGCGACACGATGTTATTGTAGACGTTGGCCGCCCCGCCTAGCTTCAGCGATTCCGAATCGACGTGCACGATCGGCACTGGTGCTTCCGGAGAAATCCGGCTGACTTTGCCCCAGATGTAATGATCGAGAATCAGGTCTCCGACGACCAGCACGCTCGCCTGCGGAAACTTGGCAATGTGCTGCTGCAGTACGCGCAGGTCCGTGGCGGGCAGGCGTCCCGATTCCCCTCCCCGGCCGCGCGGATTTTTTGATGCCGTCGTGCCGGTCCGGGTCATTGAATCGCCTTGCCGATTCGTTCCCATCGAACCCATTCCTGCCAGGATCCCTGCCCGCTCCATGACCAGTAGATGCGCAGGGCCCGCCCTCTGATTTTTTCTTCGCGCACGTACCCCCAAAAACGGCTGTCGAGGCTTTGATCGCGATTGTCGCCCATGACGAAGTACGAATGCTCCGGCACGGTCACGGGGCCGTAGTTATCCCGCGGGTTGATCG
>JAIBHQ010000076.1 GCA_020028595.1 Nitrospirota bacterium | reverse complement strand
TCCGGTTTCATCATGAGAAATGCCGGCAGCGCAGCATACTGTTCCTGAAAGCCGAGCCATCGTGCGGCATGACGCATGTGGGTGTATTGCACTTCATATTCGGTGTGGCCGGGCAGTTTGACCGGCTCGGGCCAGCCGGTTTCAACCCCGAACTCGATCAGGATCGCGCGGCCGCCCGGCTTGAGCACGCGCCAGAGCTCGGAGAGAAACCGGACGGGCCCGAGGTTGAAGACGAATTCGTCCGGCAGGTCGGGATCGAACGGCAGGCGAATGCGGCGAATCCAGTCGATTGCTTCCTGGTGGATCGGCGTGCGGCCCTTGCCGGTTTCCAATTCTGCGCGTGAGAGATTCACCGGCGTCATGTCGGCGAGGTTTTCATTGTCGATGACGATATCCACGCTGGCGTCGCGAACCGGCAACCACTCTGCGTTCGCTTGTATGCCGCTGCAGCGCCAGCCGGCCGTGCCGGCAAGCCCAAGCTGCGCTTTGACGAACGGTGGAGTCAGGTCGAGAAAGATGTAATGGAGACCGTTGCGTTCAGCCGGAGATAATTCCGCGGCAATTTCACGCGACACATAGCCGAGACCGCCCCCGACTTCGACGATGGTACGGGGCTTCGTTGCCCACCAGCCGAGCTGCCGGAGATGTTTGGCGAGCAATCGCCCGTAGGTCAGCCCTTGCAGGGCTTCGCTGGGCTCCCGAAACAGATGGGAGACGGTCGTTTCAATCGTGTCAAAATGGCCTTCGTGCTGGGCAATGTCACGCGTGTGGAAGTGCACCAGCTGCTCGCCGCCCTCGAATCCCTGCCTCCCGGACCAGCCTTCCCGGATTTGCTGGAGGAGCAGATCCCATTTGATGTTGAGCCGGTGCCCGCTGGTCGGGGGCTCGGTGCCGTAGTAGCAGAGCGAATAATTGGGAAGCGACCAGCGCTCCAGATGCCAGCAGCCGTTCTGCCCCTCCGGTCCACAGACCCATTTCCCGAACCGGCCGAGCAACTCGCCGACGGTCATGTGGCCGTCCATGGCAGTCAGCAGTTCGAAGCCGGCGCGGTTGAGGCGGACGAGGGGAAGCGCGTCGTCCAGCGGCGTGAGCCACCAGTCGTCGGCACCGTGCTGATAGGTGATCATGTCCGGCATGCGCCAGGCGCGCAGCGCGAGGACCTGATCGGTCAGGGTGAGCGGTTGATGAGCGACGGCAGCCGGTTTCATGGCAGGCGATTCAAGACAACCAAATGTTGTTTCGGCGCGTAAGGGTACACGAAGGGCCGAAGGAGGAGCAAGCGATCGCTGTTGGAACCGATCAGATTTGCGGCGGGACGGCGGAATTGGTAACGGTCACGGTCCCCCGCATGATGGGATGGACGCGACAATGATAGGGATAGCGGCCGGGAGGCAGGCTTGGTACGGTGTAGCGTCCGTCGGGTGGCATCGTGCCCGAATCAAAGGCGCAGGGACCGTCGGTGATGCAGCCGTCATGGGTGATCGTGTGTTCGGTGGGAGTGGGATTGTCCCATCGGATCGGCGTGCCGGTCATGACCGTTGCGATGGGAGGGGAAAAGTATGGCGATCCGTTTTCGATGGTGATCTCAAAATGCGGGGACGTGGCCGTGCTCGGCACGACTCCGGCGATGAGCAGGGCACACATGATGACGATTCGAACGGCGGTCACGGGACGATCCTCCCAACGTCTGCCAACATCTGATTGTATGATATCACTTCTATAGCCATTAGAGACACGGAGGCAAGTGGGGATTCATTTCGCTCGAATTCGCTTGGTTTTTGGGGCCTTCTGCGCAGGCCTGTCGCTGCTGACGGTGGTGGAAGCGCCGACCTCCATGCTATGGCTGGCTGCCCTCGGTGTGACCGAGTGGGGCTATTGGCTTTCGCCGCTTCCATTGCTGACCTGGCTGCCCGGTTGGAGAAGCTCGCGGAACGGACGAATCGGCGCGTGGCTGGGCCTCGTTGCCGCATTCTTATTGATGACGCCGCTGGTTCGTGCTGCGGTGTTCGTGCAGGCATGGCCGGATGGTCTGCCTGCATTTTTCAAGGATGCTGCCCCGCGAGCGACGTCCAACTCTCTCCAGCGAACGGCGCCTCTCGTATTGGCCGATCTGCTGCTCGGGGTATCGTCGTCGGATATCACGATGCGGAGCGTCGTGTATGCCACGAAGGGCGATCAGCGTCTTGCGATCGATCTTTACCAGCAGAAAGGGCAGCTGGCAGGGGCGGGCCCGGCGCCGGGGGTGATCGTCATTCACGGCGGCTCCTGGCAACATGAAGATCATGCAGAGTTGGCCGCTCTCAATCGGTATCTGGCCGCACGCGGCTATGTGGTGGCCTCGGTCGGATACCGTTTTGCGCCTGAGTGGCCGTTCCCGGCAGCCCGGGACGACGTGCGTGAGGCGATTGCGTTTCTCAAAGCGCATGCCGGTGAGTACGGCCTCGATCCGCATCGATTGGTGCTGCTGGGCCGTTCTGCCGGCGGGCAACTCGCATTGTTGGTGGCTTACGCAGAGCCGGACCCGGCCATCCGCGGTGTGATCTCGTTCTATGCGCCGGCGGACATGAAGTATGGTTACGAGCATCCCAGCAATCCCTGGGTGCTGGATTCATGCGCTGTCCTGGAAGCGTACCTAGGCGGAAATCCATCTCAGGTTTCCGCGGCGTATGAGGCGGCGTCGCCCATCAGATTTGTCTCAGTCGATACCGTGCCGACGCTGTTGGTGCATGGAGGCCGCGACGAGCTGGTGTTTCCTGCACAAAGTGACCGATTGGCCGTCCGTTTAGCCCAGGCGCAGCGGCCGCATTATTTCCTCCGGCTGCCTTGGGCGACTCACGGCTGCGACGTGCATTTCAACGGTCCATGCGGACAGATCAGCACGTACGCCATCGAGCGATTTCTCAGCGCGGTCACACGATAGTCCGCGCCGTGCGGGCGCGCGTGGACTCGTCGCACAGGCCTCGCTATACTTCCTGGGCGGAGTCGACGATGCTTCTCCAGTGGTTCATCACAACAACAGTCTTGAGTCTGTGGCTAGCTCCTGCCGCCGCCGATGCGTTCACGATTCGGGAACCGTTGCCGGACGCCGTGGTCGCACCGGGGCAGGTCATCACGGCCCGCGTTGATCTTGGAGCCGAGATGGGCGTGCATCGCGTGCGCTATTTCTGGTATCGGCAGGGTGAGGAGCCGGCCCTGCTCCAGCAGGCGTCAACGGCGCTGAGTGCAACCGCCGCGTCGGTGCCTGCCTACGGCGGCCCGCTCACCGTCCCGCAAGATGCGATCGGCACGATGCGGCTGCTGGCTGTGGGAGAGGTGTCCCGAGGCCGGTTGGCCGGGCGGGAAGAATTCGACGAGATTCTCCTCCAGGTCGAGCCGCGCGTCGAGCTGATCAGTATCGAATTCGAAGTCGAAAAGCCGTGGCGCCTGGATACCATCGGCAGGCTGCTGGAAGTGCCGGTGCTCGGCCAGTTTGCAGACGGCGTGACGAGACGGATCGGTGGCGGATCGGCCGGAAGCCGGTACGAGTCGTCCGATGCGCGCATTATCGCACTCCACCCTGACGGCGCCGTGCAGGTTGTGGGGAACGGGAAGGCCATGCTGACGGTGAGCAATCGGGGCAAATCCGGCGTTCTGGAGGTGATCGTCAAAGGAGAGGTGGAGCCAAACAGAGCGCCGATGGCCCGGACAAGCCCCGATCTGACCGTGAAGGGAGGCGCGAGGGTGGTTCTGAGCGGCTTGCAGAGTGCCGACCCCGATGGAGATCCGTTGAAGTATGCCTGGACTCAAATCCGTGGACAGAAGGTCTCGCTGCTGGATCCTGATTCTGCGACGGCGACGTTTGTCGCTCCCAAGGTCTCGGCGCGCCGGTTGCTCCAGTTCCGGCTCAGTGTGACGGACATGAAAGGCCCTGATCTGGTAAAAGGCGCGGATAGTTTCCCGGTAGTCATGAACGTCTGGGTTGAGCCATAACCAGCTGTATTATTTTGTTTTTATTACTTGTGTCGCAGGCTGGTTGCAAGCCATAACCCTTTCATGCTAGATGGGGCCCACAACGGTGTACAGCGATGTGCTGAGGATGAAGGGGGAGGAGATGGCGAAGAAGAAGAAAGCGGCGAAGCGTGCGGCTCGGAAGGCGACCAGGAAGGCGAAGGTGGCGAAAAAGCGTGCCGCGGGAAAAACAAAGAGCGCACGGAAAGCCACGCGGGCCGGTAAGAAGAAAGCTTCCACGACGGCGAAGACGCCGCCGGTCGTTGCGCCTGCCAGCTTGCCGCAGCGGGCTCAGCCGCCGGTACGTGCCGTGAAGCCGCAGTCTTCCCGGCAGGACTCCTTGCGGGAGGCGCTGCCGGACGACATCGAGATAGATGACGACCTCGCGGACGAGGTGCCTGCCGCGGTGCGGGACGACATGGACGACGATGAGCCGCTCGATGAAGAGGGAGGGCGGAGCGACTATCTCGATAAACCGGACGAACTCTCCGGAGAAGACGAGGAATAGCGACGCGGTGATTGTTTCCACTACGGCATCAGACGGAACGCACTCCTGCCGGCCTCCTTTCGATTGTCCGAACCGGTCCTGACGGCCGGAATCTCATCAACATGACCAGTCATTTTTTGTTCGTCGCCGGCGCGCTCCGCGAACGGAGTTCGCGGGACAGCGCCGATCTGCAACTGGCTCACTGCGTCTGGGGGCTGCGCAGCGCGTTGATTTCCGAGAATGTGCAGCGCTATCTGTCCGCCGAGTCATGCGGGTTTGTCTATGTCCTGAAGGAAGGCATCTGCGCACATTTTTCCATTTCGTCCGGCGTACAGCCGCTCGACCGGTTGGACGCGCTTGTGCGGGACGAGCTGCGGACGGAAGCCCGGTATGGATATGTGGCCATCACGCAGCTGCGCCAGTGGCCGTCGTCGTCCGAGCAGAGCCTGGCAATGCTGCGGCAGATTCTGGACGTGCCCGATCATGCCGAGTTGACGCGGCGCCTCAATCTCGGCATGCACCGGCTGACGCACGAGCAACACGAGGCCCTGCTCAACGCGTTGAAAGAAGCCTCATGATCGGCCGGATGAGCGCACGCATGCGAATGGGGCGTGGTGTGGTCCTGGCTGTGGTGGCGGTCGGTGTCTGGGTGAACGGCTGGGATGTGCCCCAGGCGCAGAGCGCGTGCGTGCTGGAGCGCGAGCGCCCGGATCAGCCTGCGCTGTTCGTTCGCCATCTCGGCTCGGAGTGCACCGAACAGGAGCGCGAGGCGCAGGCCGTCAAAGCGGACGAGGTGTTTGCCGCGCTGAAGAACGGCAGGGGGGTGGATATCGACGGGGCGCTGATTGTCGGGGATCTTTTCTTCGACGCGCTGCCGTCCGTGAAGGTCGAGGCGATTTCAAACCAGCCGGCTCTCTTGCGCGGACGGCTATGTGGTCGTGCAGGGGCCGGTTGCGCTGACCGGCACGACGTTCGAACGCACCGCCGACTTTTCCCGCATGGTTTTCCTGGGGCCGGTCGACTGTTCCGAAGCGGTGTTTCTCTCGCAGGCGTTTTTCGTTCAGGCGCTGTTCACGCAACCGGTCCGTTTCGAGAAAACGGCCTTTGGCCCCCATTCCCGCTTTCACCGCTCCGTCTTCGGCGAGTCGGTGTCCTTTCTCAGGGCCGGGTTCAATGGTCTGGCGGAGTTTCTTGAAGTGACGTTCGAGAAGGAGGCGAGCTTTTCGCGGACGTATTTCAAGATGGGAACCGGATTTTCAGGCAGCCGGTTCGGCGGCATCCTGGATTTTTCAGAGGCGCTGTTCGAGCGGGAGGTGTTTTTTACGTTCACGGTCTTTGAACGGGATGCCTACTTTCGGCGGTCCACCTTCCGGGGGCTGGCTGATTTTTCCGATGCACAATTCAAGGGGATCGACGATTTTTCCAAGGTCATGTTCGACGTGCAACCGCGCTTTGCCCGTGTCAAAGCCAGTGGCGCGCGGCCTTCGCCCGGGAGCCTGCAGGATCCGCGCATGATGTATGGTATTGCCGCAATACTGGCGGTCTTTACCGTGGTGTTCCTTTGGAGCATGCGGACGCGTTAGGGCAGACACCGGCGGACCCACAACATATAGAATTCCACTTGCATATCACCCCATAAGGTTGTATAAATACACAGGTTTTACACTGATTAGTGGAGAGCGCCGCACGTGCTGGACGAGCCTGATCGCAAGGACCGCATGGACCAGACGGAGCAAATGGAGTTGCCCTACCAGGTCCGGCTTGAGCATTTCGAGGGGCCGCTGGACCTCTTGCTGCATCTCATCAAGAAAAATCAGGTCAATATCTATGACATTCCCATCGCCATGATCGCGCAGCAGTACCTGGACTATCTGAGCATGATGAAGTCGCTTAATCTTGCCGTTGCCGGAGAATTTCTCGTGATGGCGGCGACGCTGGTCCACATCAAGTCGCGCATGCTGCTGCCGACGGATGAGATGGACATTGATGACGAGGACGGGCCGGACCCGCGCGAAGAATTAATCCGCCGGTTGTTGGAATACCGGCAATTCAAGGATGCAGCCAGGCAGCTCGATGACCGCGAACGGCTCTGGCGGGAGATTTATGCGCGTGAACCGATGCCGTTGCCGCCGGTCCGGTCGGATGAGGTCTCGTTGGATGATGTCAGCCTCTTCGATCTGGTGGACGCCCTGCAGGGCGTGTTGGCGCGTCTGCCGGCCGGCAGTCTGGTGGAGATCGTTCCGGAGAATCTGACCGTCAAAGATCGCATGAACGTGATCCTTGAGGCCCTGGACGCCAGGGAATCGGTCACCTTCCAATCACTGTTTGAAGATCAGACGCATCGGCTGGTCGTGATTGTGTCGTTCCTGGCCTTGCTGGAGTTGGTCAAGATGAAACTGGTGCGGTTGTTCCAGGGCGAGGCGTTCGGCGCCATTCTTGTCATGCGGTCGTTTGCGCCGGTTACCGACGATGAACCGGTCGAACTCTAACAGGATGTTGAAAAAGACCTCCAGCGTCGTTCTCGCATCGCTCGAAGCCTGCGACGTACAGAAAAAAGTACGTCTCGGCTTTTCGCTCGCTGCGGCCTTGCTGGAAGGTCTTTTTGAACATCCTGGGCGTCACTTGGGTCATGACCAGTGGCCCTGTTTTACGGAACCATGCTAACGCATGGCCGAGGAGGAAGTTATGGACGAGACAGAGAACATCGAATCGGGTGAGCCCATGCAGGAGACGCCGTCTGTGTCGGATGAGCCGGCTGCGGCAGTTCTGGCGGGTGAGAGTGAAGAGTCCACCCGGATGCAGGCGCTGGAGGAGCGGGAACTCAAGGCGATCCTGGAGTCGCTGCTATTTGTCACTGCCGAGCCGGTTCCGCTGGAACGGCTCATGGTTGCCCTTGGGACTGTATCGAAAAGCGAACTCAGGCACGCGCTGCAATCGTTACGCGAAGATTTCGACCGCGAGGGGCGCGGTGTGCAGATGGTCGAGCTGGCGGGCGGCTATCAAATCGTCACGCGGGCCGAGCATGCGCCCTGGATCAAGCGCCTGGCCAAAGCAAAGGCCTCGCCGAAGGTGTCCCGGTCGGGGATGGAGTCGCTGGCGATCGTCGCCTACAAACAGCCGATTGTGCGCGCGGAAATCGAGCAGATTCGAGGCGTGGAAGTGTCCGGCGTCCTGCGCACGTTGCTGGAGCGCAAGTTGATTCGGATGGTGGGGCGAAAGGACGTGCCGGGCCGCCCGATCATGTACGGAACGACGAAGCTCTTTCTCCAGCAGTTCGGCCTCAGCGATCTGTCGCAGCTGCCGCCGCTCCGCGAGTTTAAAGAGCTGGGCGAGGCCGAGCAGGCGATGCTGCCGGTCGAGGACGGATTGTTCGTCGGCGATCAGGAGACCGTGGCCGCCGGCACCTCGGACGAATCGTCCGAAGCTGAATCCTCGCCGAAGTCCTGACAGCTGTATTGACGTTCCCTTCGACACGCGTGCATTGGCTTGTCCACTCCTCGACGCTCCCGTAGAATTGCCCTGATGAGTTGTTATGATCACATTGCGTAAGAGCGATTGGCTCTTTGCCGGGGCGGTCGCACTTGTCGTCGTGGGCGTATCGCTTCTGCCGTCTCCGAGAGACCGCAATCCGGTCATACCGGCAACGCCGGCGCATAAGGGGATTTCTGAGAAAGACTGTGCCCGGTGTCATGCTGCCGGGCAGAGCCGACCGCT
>JAIBHQ010000075.1 GCA_020028595.1 Nitrospirota bacterium | reverse complement strand
CTGGCAAAGACGACGACGTTGTTCCGCCTGGAACACCGGTTCGATGAATCCACCGGCGCAGGCGGTGGATTTTTTAAGGGCGGTGACGTGAGTCCTGGCGTGCCGGGTCTCACAGGCAGTCAGCAGTTGTTCCTGCTCTCGTTGATTTTATCGTTCGATTCGTGAGGTGACCGATGGCGTCGGACCAGTCCCTGATGCATCAGCAGTTCGTCCATGCGTTGCAGCATGAGCCGATCCATTGCGCAACGGCAGGGTGTGCCGGTCCTGTGGAGGTGCATGATCTGTCCCAGATTCGTGACCGGGTTAAAGTCTTTGAAGCACGATGCCCGCAGTGCGGGTGGCAGACTCGGTTGACCGGCCGTGAGCAGTTGAGTCCTCCGTGGGACGATGCCGCGCTCCTCGTCATGGCCGACGAACATCTGATGCATCAGCAACCGAGTTGTCCGTTTGACGGCACGCCGGTTGTGTTTACCTCGCTCCCGAATCCTCGCCGCCGGGCCAAATACCGGCTCTCCTGCTTCTATTGCGGGCGTCAGATCGAGATGGACTGGCCGCCGGCTGAAGCGCGGCGGTAGCGGGCCGATCGCACAGCCGGCATGAGTCCTCATGCGTCTCGGCCTTCAGCAGTTCCACTGATCGTCTGTTTCGGCGACAGCCTGACGGCAGGCTACCAATCTCCCACACCGGACCGGCCGCAACTTCACGAAACACCCTACGGCGCGTTTCTACAGGAGCGTCTTGGCGCCTCTGCCACCGTGGCCGTGAGCGGTCTGTGCGGAGAGCTAACCAGTGAAATGGTTGCGCGGTTCTCCCGCGACGTCATGGCGTTGAAGCCGGCCAGTGTTGTCATCCTGGGCGGGACGAACGATCTAGGCTGGCAGGCCTCGCCGGCTGAAATCCTGCGCAATCTGATTGTGATGTACGACATGGCCCTGGCTGAACGAGTGCGCCCGGTCGCCGTGACGGTGCCCTCGATCCGTATTGCGGGGGATGTCGGAGAAGGGGAAGGCCGGTTGTGGCTGGATGGACACATTCAGCGTCGCCGGGAGCTGAATGCGATGATTCAGCAGATCTGTCTGGAAAAAGAACTCTCCTGCGTTGATCTCTTTACTGCGACGCAGGAACAGGGCAGCGGACTGTTGGCTGAGCCCTATTCGAATGACGGGCTGCATCTGACGACGGACGGTTATCGCCGGCTTGCGGAACTGCTCTATGCGGAGGTGTTTAGTCGCAATGAATGGAGCAGGGGAACTACACGATGATTCGTGCGGTCACCGACCGGGGGTTCGACCAGGTGATAGAACAGGCAGGGATGCCGGTGCTGGTGGAATTCTGGCAGCCAGGGTGCGGAGGATGCCGTGCGCTGCTGAATGAGCTCGAGTTGCTGCAAGCCGAAACGAACGGCCGGCTGCTGATTCTTACTATGAACGTTCAGGAGAACTTCCAAATTCCGGCCGAGCTTGAAGTCTCATCGCTGCCGGCACTGGCGCTGTATCAGAACGGCCGGTTCGACCGGTTTATCGGCGGGCTCGGAAAGAAAGACGAGATTGTGAAGCAACTCGCACTGCCGGAAACTATTTAGAGGACACGCCAGGCGCGCCCATCGTTCTGGATCAGACGGTCCGCCTCGACAGGTCCCGCGCTTCCTGCCGGATATTCGGGCAGCCATTTGGTGCCGTGTGCGTTCCACCCATCGAGAATGCCCGTGACCCATGCCCAGGACGCTTCGACGGCATCGCGTCGCATGAACAATGAGGCGTCGCCGGCCATGACGTCCAGCAACAGCCGCTCATAGGCTTCTGGAGAGGGAGCGCCGAACACGTCTCCATATTTGAAGTGCATCTCGACCGGATGCGTCTGCGTGCGCGACCCCGGCTGTTTGGACATGATTCGAAGCGAGAGTCCCTCTTCAGGCTGGATGCGCAGCGTGAGCACATTCGGGGCTTGAGGCGCGGCCGGGTTGATATTGAACAGGATCTGCGGAATGTCCTTGAACTGCACCGCGATCTCGCTGGCCCGCTTGGTCATGGCCTTGCCGGTTCTCAGATAGAACGGGACGCCGGCCCATCGCCAGTTTTCGACGAACAGTTTGAGTGCCACGTAGGTTTCGACCGTCGAGTCGGGGCGGACACCCGCCTCGTGCCGATAGCCCGGCACTTCCGTGCCGTGAATTTTTCCGTTTGAGTATTGCGCCCGCACGACGAATTTTTCGATATCCTTCCCCGCGATCGGCTGCAAGCAGCGCAGGACGTCAATGCGCGCGTTTCGCACGACGTCGGGGTCGAGCGAGTAGGGGGGCTCCATGGCAACCAGGCACATGAGCTGGAGGATGTGGTTCTGGACCATGTCACGCAGGGCGCCGGCTTCTTCATAGTAGGTGGCGCGGGTGCCGACCCCTTCGGCCTCGCTGACCGTGATTTGCACGTGGTCGATGTACTTGTGGTTCCAAATCGGTTCGAAGATGCTGTTGGCGAAACGGATCACCAGGAGGTTCTGGACGGTTTCTTTCCCGAGATAATGGTCGATGCGGAAGATTTGGGATTCGTGAAAGACCCGTCCGACGGTGCTGTTGATCTCGCGGGCGGAAGCCAGATCGTGGCCGATCGGTTTTTCCACAATGACGCGCGAAAAGGGAGTCTTATTGCCGGTGGCCTGGATCAAGCCGGCTTGTTTCAGGCCTTCACAGGCCGGCGCAAAAGAAGTGGGCGGGATGGCCAGGTAAAAGATGCGGTTGCCGGGCAGCTTCAGCTCGGCTTCGATCTTTTCACAGCGGGTTTTAATGTCGTGATAGATCTGCGGTTCCTCAATGCTGCCGGACAGGTAGAAGAGACGCCGCTCGAAATCCTTCCACTTCTCGTCCGCCAGCTTTTGCCGTGAGTGCTTGGTGATGCCGTCGCGCGAACTTGCGCGGAACTCCTCATCGCTGAGCGGTTTTCTTCCAAGCCCGAGGATGGCGTAGTTGGGAGGGAGCACTCCGTCGAGAAGCAGATTGTAGACCGCCGGGACAAGCTTGCGCTTGGCCAGGTCGCCGGATCCCCCGAAGATCACCAGCGTGCAGGGCTCGGCGGACGATCCAGGTCCGGCTTGGCTCATCGAAGGGTCTCCATGCCCGGCGGCGTTAGCGTTTCCGGACGGAATGTCCGCCGAAGGCGTTTCTCAATGCCGCAAGCATTTTTTCCGCGAATGATTCCTCCTGGCGCGAACGGAATCGCGTGAACAGGGCGGTGGTCAGGGTCGGCACCGGCACGTCCTTATCAATGGCATCCGCAATCATCCAGCGGCCTTCGCCGGAGTCTTGCACATAGCCTTTCAGGTTGTCGAGACGCGGGTCTTGCGACAAGGCGCCGGCGGCCAGTTCGAGGAGCCAGGAGCGCACCACGCTGCCATGCATCCACAGGTCGGCGATTTTTGCCAGGTCGAGTTTGTACTCGCTCTTGGCCATCAACTCGAATCCTTCCGCATAGCCCTGCATCATGCTGTACTCGATGCCGTTGTGCACCATTTTGACGTAGTGCCCGGCCCCATGGCCACCCATGTGCGCCCAGCCGTCCTCCGGGGCCAGCGTTTTGAAAATAGACTCCAGGCGCTTCACCGGCTCTTTTTCGCCGCCGACCATCAGGCAATAGCCGAGCTTGAGCCCCCAGACGCCGCCGCTTGTGCCGGCATCCACATATTCGATCCCTTTCTTTTTGAGTTCGGCAGCCCGGCGCACGTCGTCGATAAATCGGGTGTTGCCGCCGTCAATGATCGTATCGCCTTTCTGAAGCAGCGCGGCGACAGCGTTGACCGTTTCTTCCGTTGGAGCACCGGAGGGGACCATGATCCAGACGGCACGCGGTGCTTTGAGTTTCGATACCACATCGGCGAGGGAGGAGGCGCCCACGCAGCCCTGGCCTTCAGCCTGTTTTACCAGATCAGCCGTGCGGTCGTAGGCGATCACTCGATGCTTGTCACGCTGGAGGCGCGTGACCATGTTCATTCCCATCTTGCCTAATCCAATGAACCCGATCTCCATAAGTGTCCTTTCCCGTTCGCCGCAGCTGATGTCGCGCGGACTCGTGAGTATGTCTTATTGCGGGCCGATTCTAGCACAACAGGCTAGAAAGCTTAAGAAATCTTCTCTAAGGAATGGAACGCCCCACGCGTAACTCCAGCAGTTTGAATACTCAAGGAGAGAAGTCTTCTGTGGATAATTTGACCAGAAGCACTGGAAGCGTCAATAATTGTCATTCGCCTAGGACGAGTGTAGAATGCGCCAGGCATTTCTTTGACATAACCCTAAGTGTTTACTATACTCTTGGCACCCCATTTTATCCGAGAATACGTGTGTGGCAGTCGGGATAATCTGGAAATAAGCTAAGGATGAGATAGTGCTGTATTTCGGAGAAGGCAGTGAACAGCATATGGGAAAAGGGGAGCTCGCCATGATGTCAGGATATCGCCTGGTTGCGGCAGGAATGAGCGTGCTGTTGCTCGCTGCCACTGGAGCCTGGGCCGACACTCCTCCCTCGAAGGATCAGATCGACGTCGGCATCTTTACAGCGGTGGAAGGAAAGGTGGCCGTCACCCACCCCGGTCTTGAAAAATCAGTCTCGGTCAAGCTTCAGGATGGCGTGCTGTTTAAGGATGTGATCGAGACTGATAAGGAATCCCGCACGAAGGCCCTCCTGAACGACGACAGCATCCTGACCGTCGGCGAGCACAGCCGGGTGGAAATTACCGAGCATATATACGACCCCAATAAAGGCATGCGCAGCGTGGTGCTCAATCTGGTCAAGGGCAAGGTGCGCGCCCTTGTCGGCAAGGCTTTTACAGGATCTGGCTCCAAATTCGAAATCCATACGCCGACCGCCGTGGCCGCCGCCCGCGGAACCTACTTCATCGTGTTTCACATCAACGGCGTGAGCGGGATCAGCAACATCGGAACCCATGGCCATGTGGATTTTTCCTCAGGTGGGCGCTCAGTGCCTGTCCCGCCCGGGCACTTCACTTTCACACCACCCGGGGGTGGACCGCCGTCACCACCAGCAGTCAATACGGGGGGCAACGCGCCTCCGCAGATCGCCAACGCTATTCAGGGGACAGAGGTCAAGGATACCCCAAAGGAAGAAAGTCCCAAGCAGATGGCGATGTCATCGGGCGGAACCGCGCCAGTGCTGTCACCTTCAAGTCTGACGCCGCCAGGTGTCAGCGGATCTGGTGGTGGTACCCAGGGTAGTGGAAGCGGCGGAAGTGGTGGCAGCGGATCTGGTGGAAGTGGTGGAGAAGGTGCGAGCACTTCCAGCGGGAGCAGTGGCGGAAGCTCCCCGTCTTCAGGACCAACTGGTCCGACTGTAGCCGGGGCTAGCGCACCGACGGTTATTATTCCGGCTGTGACTTCAGGGGCATCTCCGCCACCGCCACCGCCTCCAGCTGAGCCGCCCCCGCCGCCTCCGGGGCCAACGCCACCACCACCTCCGCCGCCTCCGGGGCCGACACCGCCCCCACCGGCACCGCCACCTCCGCCGCCTCCGGGGCCGACACCGCCCCCACCGGCACCGCCACCTCCGCCGCCGCCACCTCCACCGCCGCCACCGCATGGCGAAATATTGGATTGGTTTAAGGCCATTCTTGCTCG
>JAIBHQ010000004.1 GCA_020028595.1 Nitrospirota bacterium | reverse complement strand
AAGCGGCACTATGCCCACGTGGACTGCCCGGGGCACGCCGACTACGTCAAGAACATGATCACCGGGGCGGCCCAGATGGACGGGGCGATCCTGGTGGTGAGCGCGGCGGACGGGCCCATGCCCCAGACCCGCGAGCATATTCTGCTGGCCCGCCAGGTGGGGGTGCCCTATGTCGTCGTGTTCCTCAACAAGGCCGACAAGGTGGATGACAAGGAGCTCTTGGACCTGGTCGAACTGGAAGTTCGGGAGCTCTTGACCAAGTATGACTTTCCGGGGGACAAGACCCCGATTATCACCGGCTCGGCCACCAAGGCCCTGGAGGGCGACAAGGGCCCCCTGGGGGTGCCGGCCATCTTGAAGCTCCTGGAGGCCGTCGATACCTATATTCCGACCCCCCAGCGGGCGGTCGACAAGCCCTTTCTGATGCCCATCGAAGACGTCTTCACGATCAGCGGGCGCGGCACCGTGGTGACGGGGCGCTGCGAGCGGGGCATCGTCAAGGTGGGCGACGAAATCGAGATCGTGGGCTTCCGGGCCACCCAGACCACCGTGGTCACGGGAGTGGAGATGTTCCGCAAGGTGCTCGATGAGGGGCAGGCGGGCGACAACATCGGGGTGCTCTTGCGCGGGACGAAGAAGGAAGACGTGGAGCGGGGGATGGTGCTGGCCAAGCCCAAGAGCATCACGCCCCATACGAAGTTCAAGGCGGAGATCTATGTGCTGACGAAGGAGGAAGGCGGGCGGCATACCCCCTTCTTTAACGGCTACCGGCCGCAGTTCTACTTTTGATCAGCCCCATTGCGATGGATCAGGGGCTGCGCTTTGCGGTGCGCGAGGGCGGCAAGACCGTCGGCTCCGGTGTCGTCTCCCAGATCCTGGCGTAATCACGAACACGTAATCTCGAGCGACAAGCGAGGCATCAGACATGCGGGACATTATTTCGATGGCGTGTACGATCTGCAAGCAGCGGAATTACTCGACCACGAAGAACAAAAAGAATGATCCTGACCGGATCGAACGGAACAAGTACTGCCGATATTGCCGGAAGCACCAGCCTCATAAAGAGGTCAAGTAGTCGGGGCAGGGGGAACCGGCAACTCGTTCTGCGCCGGTTAGAGATGGACTAGGGGCATGGTGTCAATGGTAGCACATCGGTCTCCAAAACCGAGAGTCTGGGTTCAAATCCTAGTGCCCCTGCCACCCAGCGTTTGCGAGGTCAGTGCCCTGTAAAGTTTTGGGTGCTTGAGTAAAGCCGTAGCGTGAGCTGTTTGGCCGGGACAATGAGAGAATTTTTATGCTGAAACGAACGTGGTCTTCGATCGTCGAGTTTATGAGCGACGTCAGGGGCGAACTCAAGAAAGTTTCGTTTCCTACTAGCCAGGAGACGATCGGCTCGACGACGGTCGTGATTGTATTCTGCATCATCATGTCGTTGTACCTGTCGGCCGTGGATGCGTTTCTCGGATGGTTGGTTGGAAAGGCGATCTGAAGATGGCGGACACGATAGCCAAGCAGTGGTACGTACTCCACACCTATGCGGGTTTCGAGGGCCGGGTGAAAGCCAGTCTGGTTGAGCGTGCGAATCAGATGGGGTTGCAGGAAAAGTTGGGCCAGGTGCTGGTGCCCACCGAGGAAGTCATCGAGATCAAGGACGGCAAGCGCCGTGCATCCAAGCGAAAATTTTTTCCCGGCTATGTTCTGGTGGAGCTGGAGTCCCCGCTGACCGATGAAACCGTGCAAATGATCAAGGAAACGCCGAAGGTCACCGGATTTGTCGGGAGCGGCACACGGCCTGTTCCACTGACGGGCGAAGAAGCCGAGTCGCTGCTCAAGCAGGTGGACACCGGCGGCGCGGCACCGCGCGAGCAGGTGCGCTTCATCAAGGGCGACAACGTGCGCATCATTGATGGTCCGTTCATGGGGTTCAACGCACTCGTGGATGAAGTCGACGAAGTCCATAACCGCGTCAAAGTGCTGGTCAGCATTTTCGGGCGGTCTACGCCGGTGGAGCTGGGCTTCATGCAAGTGGAACGAATCTGAGCCGCGCAAAGACCCTGGGCTGGTAAGGAGACGACATGGCAAAGGAAGTGCAGACGCAGATTAAGTTGCAGATTCCGGCCGGCAAGGCGAATCCGGCTCCGCCGGTCGGGCCGTCGCTCGGCCAGCATGGGGTCAACATCATGGAGTTCTGCAAGCAGTTCAATGCCAGGACGCAGAAGGAAGGCGACAGCATCATCCCGGTGGTCATTACGGTCTACAAGGACCGCAGCTTTACCTTTGTCCTGAAGACGCCGCCTGCGTCCGATCTGCTCAAAAAGGCTGTCGGTATCATCAAGGGGTCCGGTGTGCCGCACAAGGATAAAGTCGGAACCATCACCAAGGCGCAGTTGAAGGAGATCGCGCAGAAGAAGATGGCCGACCTCAATGCAGCTGATCTTGATGGGGCGATGAACATTGTCGCCGGAACTGCGCGCAGCATGGGTATCACGGTTCAGTAGTCGTCATTTATTGGGCCAACGAACGGAACGGGAGAGCACGGCATGGGAAAGAAAATGCAGGCGGCCCGCACAAAGGTCGAGGCGAAACAGTACAGCTTGAAGGACGCTGCGGCGTTGGTGAAGCAGGCCGCATATGCCAAGTTCGACGAATCGGTGGATCTGGCGATCCGGCTCGGCATTGATCCGAAGCGTTCCGACCAGATGGTGCGAGGCACAACGGTCTTGCCGCACGGCAGCGGCAAGCAGGTTCGCGTGGTGGTGTTTGCCAAGGGCGAGAAGGAGCAGGAGGCCAAGGCGGCCGGCGCCGATCATGTGGGCGCGGACGATTTGATCGAGAAGATCAAGGGCGGATGGATGGATTTTGATCAGGCGATCTCGACTCCGGACCTGATGGGTGCCGTCGGCAAGCTCGGCAAAGTGCTGGGCCCTAGGGGATTGATGCCGAACCCCAAAACCGGGACGGTGACGTTCGAGGTGGGCAAGGCGGTCGCCGAAATCCGCAAGGGCCGCGTGGAATACAAAACCGAGAAGGCCGGGATCGTGCAGGTGTCGGTGGGAAAAGTCTCGTTCGAGGCGAATAAATTGCATGACAATGCGAGCGCAATCCTGGAGTCGGTCATAAAAGCCAGGCCGGCGTCGGTAAAGGGACGGTATCTGCGCAGTGCGACACTTTCGAGCACGATGGGGCCTGGGATCAAGCTGGACCCTGTGGCGATTGCGAAACAGTGGGATGCGTAGGGTGGGTCCGGCAGGCATGACGTTCGTGCTCGCAGAGCGCGCACACGCAGACGGTGCTCGCTCGATGCGCGCAATCCACGTCACGCCTGCCGTTTCTGGTGGTGGAGTGGGAAGATTAAGGAGAGTCAGATGAAGAAGGAAGAGAAGGCTACGGCAGTCGCCGAGCTGCACGAGAAGTTCTCGCGGGCCAAGCTGGCGGTCATGACGGAATGCTCGGGCCTGCCGGTGAACGATGTCACGGAGTTGCGGAAACAGCTCCGGGGCGCGAAAGCGGAATTCAGAGTCGTGAAGAACACGTTGGCGGCACGGGCAGTGGATGGGACGACGCTCGTCGAGGCCAAGCCCTACTTTAAGGGGCCGCTGGCTTTGATGATCGGGTACGATGATCCGGTTCTGCCGACTAAAATTCTTCGGGATTTCATCAAGGGAGAGAAGCGAGAAGAAAAAATCAAGATTGCGATCGGCGTATTGGATGGAAAGCTCATGCAGCCGGCCCAGATTGCGGCGGTGGCGAGCCTGCCGTCGAAGCCGGTGCTGCTGGCGATGCTGCTGTCCACGATGCAGGGGCCGGTGCGCGGTTTGGTCTATACGTTAAATGGGGTGTTGGGGAAATTTGTCAGGGTGTTAGCGGCCATTCAGGGAACGAAGAAAGGAGACAGCACTATGTCAGCGACACAGAGCAAGTTGTCGAAGGATGAATTCATTGCGGCGATCGAGGGCATGAGCGTGATCGAACTCTCGGAGCTGGTCAAGGGGCTGGAAACCCGCTTTGGCGTCACGGCGGCGGCGCCGATGGCCGTGGCGGCAGCGCCTGCGGCAGGCGGCGGTGCGGCGGCGGCAGAGGAGAAGACGTCGTTCGACGTCATTCTCGTCAGCGCACCGGCCGAGAAGAAGATTCAGGTCATCAAGGTCGTGCGGGAACTGACGAGCCTGGGTCTCAAGGAAGCGAAGGACCTGGTCGAGGGCGCGCCCAAACCGGTCAAGACCGGCGTGGCCAAAGAAGAATCCGACACGATGAAGAAGAAGCTCGAAGAGAGCGGCGCGAAAGTCGAAATCAAGTAAACGATCAGACCCGGGGCGCGTGCGTACAGACGGACATCCGTTTGAAGGAACGGGTGTCTCGCGTGTGGCGATCACCGTGGGAGGGGCGCAATGATATTGAGTTCGACTGTCAACGGAATGTTCGATCGGCTGGATTTTTCAAAGATCCGCGCCAACATCGACATTCCCGATCTGATCGAAATCCAAAAGCGGTCGTATGAGCAGTTTCTGCAGATGGAGTGCGAACCAAACCGGCGGGAGGACAAGGGTCTCCAGGCGGCGTTGAGCAGCGTCTTTCCGATTGCGGATTACAACAATACGGCGGAACTGGAGTTTGTCTACTACGTGCTCGGCACGCCGAAGTACGACGTGCGGGAATGTCTCGAGCAAGGCATGAACTATGCCGTGCCGCTGAAACTCAGAATCCGCCTTGTCGTCAAGGACAAGGAGGACAAGGGTCCTAAGAAGAAAGTGCTCGACGTTCGCGAACAGGAAGTCTACGTCGGCGAATTACCGTTAATGACCGAGCGAGGCACGTTCATTATCAATGGAACGGAGCGCGTGGTGGTTAGCCAGCTTCATCGGTCGCCAGGCGCGTTTTTCACGCACGACAAGGGGCGGACGCATGCGAGCGGCAAGGTGCTCTATTCCGCCCGCATCATTCCCTATCGTGGCTCCTGGCTCGATTTTGAGTTTGATGCCCGCGACATTCTTTATGTCCGGATCGACCGGCGCCGCAAGATGCCGGCGACGATTCTTCTCAAGGCGTTCGGCTTCTCCGCGGACGATCTCCTTAAAATGTATTACCCGGTCGAAGAGATTCATGTCTCGAAGGGGAAGTTTTTCCGTAAGTTGGATCCCGAGGTGCATCATGGCCTGCGCTGCCCCATTGAAGTGACGGAAAAGGGGAGCCGGGAGACGATCGTTCGAGCAGGAGCGAAACTTACCAAGGCGTTGATTGCGCGCGTCAAGGCGGCCGGCATCAAAGAGGTGCCGGTTGAAGTGGCGGAACTGATCGGGCGGGCCGTTCTGACGGAGTTGGCTGATTCCAAGGGCAAGGAGAAGATCGCCGAGAAGAACGCCAGGCTGACGCCGGAGGCGCTCGAGAAAATTTCGGAGAGCCACATCGAAAGTTTCAAGGTCATCTATCTGGATAGCGCCACCGCAACACCGGTGATTCTCGATACGCTGGAAATGGAGCGGATCGGCTCGAAGGAAGAGGCGATGGTCGAGATCTATAAGCGCCTCCGGCCCGGTGAAACGCCGTCTATCGAGACCGCTCGCGTGTTGTTCGACAATCTCTTTTTCAGCTCCAAGCGGTATGACCTTTCACCGGTCGGCCGGTTGAAGCTCAACAAGAAGCTCGGGCTGGATTTTCCGTTGGAGCAGCGGACGCTGACGTCGCATGACATTGTCGAGGTGATTCGCTACCTCGTCAATCTCAAGCTGGGCAAGGGGGAGATCGATGACATCGATCATCTGGGCAACCGCCGGGTCCGTTCGGTGGGTGAGTTGCTGGAAAATCAATTCCGGCTGGGCCTGGTCCGGATGGAGCGCAGCATCAAGGAGCGGATGAACCTGCTCGATATGGAAACGGTGCTGCCGCACGATCTGATCAACGCGAAGCCGGTGGTGGCTGCGATCAAGGAGTTTTTCAGCAGCAGCCAGCTCTCGCAATTCATGGATCAAACGAACCCGCTTGCTGAGATTACGCACAAGCGCCGGCTGTCCGCTTTGGGTCCCGGCGGGTTGACGCGAGAGCGCGCCGGCTTCGAAGTGCGCGACGTGCATCCGTCCCATTACAGCCGGATATGCCCGATCGAAACGCCGGAAGGGCCGAACATCGGATTGATCACGTCGCTCGCGACTTACGCGCGGATCAACGAGTTCGGGTTTATCGAGGCGCCGTACCGAAAAGTGAAAAAAACCAAGGTCACCGACGAGATCGAATATCTGTCGGCAATCGAAGGCGAGCGCTATTACATCGCGCAGGCAAACTCGAAGCTGGATGGGTCGAGTCGCCTGACGTCTGAAACCGTATCGGCGCGCTATGGCGGTGAGTTCGTCACCGCGACACCGGACAAGATCGAATACATGGACGTGTCGCCGAAGCAGGTTGTGAGCGTGGCCACGGCCCTGGTGCCGTTCCTGGAGCACGATGACGCCAACCGGGCGCTCATGGGCTCCAACATGCAGCGGCAGGCTGTGCCGTTGGTTCGCACGGAAGCTCCGCTGGTTGGGACCGGCATGGAAGCGGTCGTGGCCCGGGACTCCGGGTATGTGGTGCAGACGAAGCGAAACGGTGTGGTGGAAAGCGTGGATGCCACCAAGATCGTTGTGCGTGCCGAACCACGCAAGGGAGAGAGCGGACGCCGGCGGGATTCGTTGCTGGATGTGTACGATCTGGTGAAGTTCCAGCGCTCCAATCAAAATACGTGCATTACTCAGACGCCGGTCGTACGGGTCGGTCAGCCGGTCAAGCGGGGGCAGGTGTTGGCGGACGGGCCGGCCATGGATCACGGCGAGTTGGCGTTGGGGCAGAACGTGCTGGTCGCGTTTATGCCATGGGGCGGGTACAACTTCGAAGACGCGATCCTGATCAACGAGAATCTTGTCCGCGAGGACGTCTTTACCTCGATTCACATCGAAGAGTTTGAAGTCGAGGCGCGGGATACCAAGCTGGGCAAGGAAGACATCACGCGCGACATTCCGAACATCGGCGAAGAGGCGCTCCGCAATTTGGACGAGAGCGGCATCATTCGCGTCGGCGCGGAAGTGAAGCCTGGCGACATTCTCGTCGGCAAGGTGACACCCAAGGGCGAGACCCAGTTGACGCCGGAGGAGAAACTGCTCCGGGCGATCTTTGGAGAAAAGGCCGGGGACGTCAAGGATACCTCCTTGCAGGTTCCCCCTGGAGTGGAAGGGATCGTCGTGGACGTCAAGATTTTCTCCCGCAAAGGGAGTGATCGGGACGAACGATCCAAGAGCATCGAAAACGACGATGCCCTCAAAATGCAGCGCGACCATCAGGACGAGCTGCGGATCATCGAGGAAGAGAAGAATAAAAAAATCCGCAAGTTGCTCCTGGGCAAGGTGGTCGGCCGGGATCTCATGGATCCGGACGGCGGCGATGTCATTCTCAAAAAGAAAGGCAAGCTGACGGCCGAGATTTTAAAGAAGCTGTCCGACGAACATATCCGCCACATTATTCTCAGCGACCCGGAGGAACAAAAGGCGCTGGAAGATATCGATCGGCACGCCAAGGAGCAGAGCGAGATTCTCCAGACGCTCTATGACGAGAAAGTGGGACGGTTAAAACGGGGCGATGAATTGCCGCCCGGCGTGCTCAAGCTGGTCAAGGTCTTCATCGCGATGAAGCGGAAAATATCGGTCGGAGACAAGATGGCGGGTCGGCACGGAAACAAAGGTGTGGTCTCCCGGATTTTGCCGGAAGAGGATATGCCGTACTTGCCGGATGGCACGCCGATGGGAATCGTGTTGAATCCGCTCGGTGTCCCCTCGCGCATGAACGTCGGGCAGATTTTGGAGATTCACTTGGGATGGGCGGCCAAAGCCATGGGGCTGCATGTCGCCAGTCCCGTGTTCGATGGCGCGTCAGAAAATGAAATTAAGGACCTGTTGAAGAAGGCCAAACTGCCGTCGAGCGGGCAGTCGGTTGTCTATGACGGCCGGACAGGTGAGGCGTTCCGCAGCCCGGTAACGGTCGGCTACATGTATATGCTGAAATTGCATCACCTGGTTGACGATAAAATCCATGCCCGGTCGATCGGGCCCTATTCGCTGGTCACGCAGCAGCCACTGGGCGGCAAGGCGCAGTTCGGCGGACAGCGGCTGGGCGAGATGGAAGTATGGGCGCTGCAGGCCTATGGCGCGGCGTCGACGTTACAGGAATTTCTCACCGTGAAGTCGGACGACGTACCGGGGCGGTCGCGGATGTATGAGGCGATCGTGAAAGGCGAGAATTTCCTTGAGCCGGGCTTGCCGGAATCCTTCAACGTGCTGGTGAAGGAACTGCAGAGTCTTGGGCTCGACGTTGAGCTGATCAAGGGGAAAGACTAACCAGTTGTCGGTGCCGCGCACCAGCGGCAACCGCTAAGGGAGGGCATCGCCTTGGAAGGAATCTATACGCTGTTCGAGAAGCCGCGCGACTCCGTGTCGTTCGATGCCATGCGCATCCGTATCGCGTCGCCGGACAAGATTCGGTCGTGGTCGTACGGTGAAGTCAAGAAACCGGAGACCATCAATTATCGTTCGTTCAAGCCCGAAAAAGACGGGCTGTTCTGCGCCAAGATTTTCGGCCCGATCAAGGACTGGGAGTGTAATTGCGGCAAATACAAGCGGATGAAACACCGCGGTATCGTCTGCGACAAGTGCGGCGTCGAGGTGATTCAGTCGAAAGTACGCCGCGAGCGGATGGGGCACATTGAGCTGGCCGCGCCGGTCGCGCATATCTGGTTCCTGAAAGGCGTGCCCTCACGGATCGGGACGCTGCTGGACATCAGTCTCAAGCATCTCGAAAAGGTGCTGTATTTCGAGAGCTATGTCGTTGTGGATTCGGGGGGCATCAAGGGACTCAAGGAACAGGACTTGCTGGCAGAGGATAGGCTCCGCGAGTTGCAAGCCGAGCACGGGTCCAGCGCCTTCAAGGCGGGAATCGGCGCGGAAGCCATTCGGGAGCTGCTCCGCAAGGTGGATATTGATGCGGAGTGGAGCGATCAGCAAGCGAAATCCAAGCAGACCACGTCGGCGACGATCAAGAAGAAAATCTCGAAGCGGCTGAAAGTGCTGGAAGCGTTCCGCCGGTCCGGGAATAAGCCCGAGTGGATGGTGATGGACGTGGTTCCGGTGTTGCCACCCGAGCTGCGTCCTCTCGTGCCGCTCGACGGAGGGCGATTCGCGACCTCTGATTTGAACGATCTCTATCGGCGAGTCATCAATCGTAATAACCGCCTCAAGCGTCTGATGGAGCTGCGGGCTCCCGGCGTGATCATCCGCAATGAAATGCGGATGTTGCAGGAGGCAGTGGATGCATTGTTTGACAACGGGCGCCGGGGACGGGCGATCCGTGGTCCGAACAAGCGGCCGTTGAAGTCCTTGAGCGACATGCTGAAAGGCAAGCAGGGGCGGTTTCGGCAGAACCTGCTCGGGAAGCGCGTGGATTATTCGGGACGGTCCGTCATCGTTGTCGGCCCGGAATTGCGCCTTAACCAGTGCGGGTTGCCGAAGAAGATGGCGCTTGAGTTGTTCAAACCGTTCATCTTTCACAAATTGGAAGAGCGGGGCGCTGCGACGACGATCAAGAGTGCCAAGCGATTGGTCGAAAAAGAGCGGCCTGAGGTGTGGGATGTGCTCGATGAAGTCATTCGCGAGCATCCGGTCCTGCTGAACCGTGCTCCGACGCTCCACCGACTGGGCATCCAGGCGTTCGATCCCGTGCTGGTTGAAGGGAAGGCTATTAAGTTGCACCCGCTGGTCTGCGCTGCCTTCAACGCGGACTTCGACGGCGACCAGATGGCGGTGCACGTGCCGCTGTCGGCGGAGGCGCAGGTCGAAGCCCGGGTTCTGATGATGTCGATCAACAATATTCTGTCGCCGGCCAACGGCCGGCCGATCGCTGTGCCGTCGCAAGACATGGTGCTCGGCTGTTATTGGCTGACCAAGGAGCGAGCCGGTGCCAAGGGTGAGGGCAAGGTGTTTGCCTCGCCGCAGGAAGTGCGTATCGCCTGTGACTTTGGCGAAGTGGACGAACATGCCAGAATCAAAGTGCGGATCAATGGCGCGCTCGTGAGCACAACCGTTGGGCGGGTGCTGATGGGTGAGATTCTGCCGCCGTCGGTTCCGTTCTCGTATGCCAACCAGTTGATGACCAAGAAGGAAATGACCAAGCTGATCGACTCGGTTTATCGCGAAGCGGGGCACAAGGACACGGTGGTGCTGCTGGATCGGATCAAGGACATCGGGTTTGCCTATGCGACCAGGGCCGGCGTATCGATCTGTATCGACAACATGCACATTCCGGCAAAGAAGGCAGAGTTGATCTCGAAGGCACAGCACGAGGTCAATGAAATCGAGAAGCAATACAACGAAGGATTGATCACCAACGGCGAGCGCTACAACAAGATCATCGACATTTGGGCGCATGTAACAGAGCAGGTGGCCAATGAAATGATGAAGGAATTGGGCGCGGGTGGCGATGCGCGTGCATCGGAAGCCTTCAACCCGATTTTCATGATGGCCGATTCCGGCGCCCGCGGCAGCTCGCAACAGATCCGTCAGCTCGGTGGGATGCGCGGGTTGATGGCGAAGCCGTCCGGCGAGATTATCGAGACGCCGATCACCGCGAACTTCCGCGAGGGGTTGACCGTGCTGCAGTACTTCATTTCAACGCACGGTGCCCGCAAGGGATTGGCCGACACGGCGCTCAAGACAGCCAACTCCGGTTACCTGACCCGTCGCCTGGTGGATATCGCGCAGGACGTCATCATCAACGAGGACGATTGCGGAACGACCGATGGTATCGAGGTGACGGCGCTGATCGAAGGCGGTGAAATCATCCAGCCCATCGAGGAGCGTATTCTGGGCCGGTTGTCGGCGGAGGATGTGCACGATCCAGTGACGGGCGAGATCATCATCAAGGCGAATGAGGAAATCGACGAGGAACGGACGAAGGGGATCGTCGAGGCTGGTGTCGACCGGGTCAAAATCCGATCAGTGCTGACCTGCCAGACGCGTCGCGGAGTCTGCATGAAGTGCTACGGGCGCGATTTGTCGAGAGGGCGGATGGTTGAACGGGGAGAACCGGTGGGTGTCATTGCCGCACAGTCCATCGGTGAGCCGGGTACGCAGTTGACCATGCGGACCTTTCATATCGGTGGAACGGCCAGCAAGGTGGTGGCGCAGACTGTTCTGGAGGGCAAGCACGCCGGCAGCCTCCGCTTTATGAGTTTCGATGCCAAGAAGAATGCCGATATCCACAATAGCGGGATTGCGGTCAAGAACAAGGACGGTGAATGGGTGGTGATGAATCGCAACGCCAAGATTGCGATTTCTGACGAAACCGGACGTGAGCGGGAAAAATATCCGGTTATGTATGGGGCCAGAATCAAAGTGAAGGACGGGGAACGCGTGGCGGTTGGACAGAAGCTGGTGGAATGGGATCCCTATTCGCTCTCGATTCTGACTGAAGTCGGCGGGCGGGTCGCTTTTGGAGACATCGTCGAAGGCGTCACCATGAAGGATGAATTCGATGAAGTCACCGGTTTGTCCCGCAAAGTCGTGATTGAGCACGCGGGCGCGACGCTCCGCCCGCGCATTTCCATCAAGGATGAAGGCGGGAAAACTTCGAAGGTGTCGGCAGCCGGTTCAGTGGCTCGCTATTTGTTGCCGGTGGGCTCGCATATTTTCGTGGAGAAGGGGGCGGCTGTTCACCCCGGCGATGTGTTGGCAAAAATCCCGAGAGAGACGACCAAGACGAAGGATATCACCGGCGGTTTGCCGCGTGTGGCCGAACTGTTCGAGGCGAGAAAGCCGAAAGAACAGGCTGTCATCAGCGAAATCGACGGAGAGGTGTCGTACGGCGGGTTTGTCAAGGGCATGAGGAAAGTGGTGGTCGATAATAAAGTGGGAGATGCGAAAGAGTACTTCATCCCCAAGGGCAAACATGTCAACGTGCACGAGGGCGATTGGGTGCGTGCCGGTGAGCCGCTCATGGATGGCTCGGCCAATCCGCACGATATCCTCGACGTGCTCGGACCGAAGGAATTGCAAAAGTATTTGGTGGACGAAGTCCAGGATGTCTATCGCCTGCAGGGTGTCTCCATCAACGATAAGCACATCGAGATTATCGTTCGTCAAATGCTGCGCAAAGTGCGAATCGAAGACCCCGGCGATACGGAATTTTTGCCTGGCAGTCAGGTGAACAAATTTGTATTCGAGGATGCCAACGAACGTGTGTTGGCCAAAGATGGAAAACCTGCGCTGGGCAAGCCGGTGCTGCTGGGTATCACGAAGGCTGCATTGACAACGGACAGCTTCATTTCGGCTGCGTCATTCCAGGAAACCACGCGCGTGCTGACCGAGGCGGCGATCAATGGCCGCATAGATACGCTGCAGGGTCTGAAAGAGAATGTCATCGTCGGACGGCTCATTCCGGCCGGGACCGGTTTCGTCGAATACCGGGATACCTTTGTGATCAGTCCGAAGGAAGATGTGCCGGCGGCGTTGGAAAGCGAGACGGTGGCGATTGGGCACGAAAGTGCCACGGGTGGGGAGGTTGCTGGCGATAATCGCTAGGGCTTAAAAGTCGTCTTGACAGAGAGGAACTTCCTCTTTATAATCCAACGGCTTTGCAGTTTTTATCGGTCGTGAAGACGAAAATGAGGAGATCGGGCTAACGCATGCCAACGATTAATCAGCTTGTGCGTCATGGGCGAGTGCTGGTGAAGGGAAAGACCAAGAGTCCTGCGCTCAAGCGATGTCCGCAAAAGCGAGGCGTCTGCGTCCGGGTGTACACCTCAACGCCGAAGAAGCCGAATTCGGCTATCAGAAAGGTTGCGCGCGTGCGCCTTACGAACGGGATGGAAGTGACCACCTATATCCCGGGGGTCGGGCATAATCTGCAAGAGCACTCGATTGTGTTGGTTCGCGGTGGACGCGTCAAGGATCTTCCGGGAGTACGGTATCACATTGTGCGGGGAACGTTGGATGCCGCCGGGGTTGCCAATCGCAAGCAGGGTCGGTCGAAATACGGAGCCAAGCGGCCGAAGTAACCGGGACGAAGTCATACTGTACTACGATTAGGATTGATCGATGCCGAGACACCAAATATTTGGACAGCGTGAAGTACAAGCCGACGCGCGCTATCACGACAAACTGGTGACCAAGTTCATCAATGTCCTGATGTCGAGCGGGAAGAAGAGCACCGCTGAGCGGGTGTGCTACGGGGCGTTTGATCTTGTTCAGGAAAAAACTGGCGGAGATCCGCTGAAAGTCTTTCGGGCTGCGGTGGACAACGTCAAGCCTGTCGTGGAAGTGAAATCACGGCGTGTGGGCGGAGCCTCATACCAGGTGCCGGTTGAGATTCGGCCGGTGCGTCGCATGGCGCTCGCGTTGCGCTGGATCGCGGAGTACTCGAAGGCGCGGGGCGGGAAAAGCATGCGCGAACGGCTGGCGGGGGAGTTACTCGACGCCGCCAATAACACCGGCGCGTCGGTGAAAAAGCGGGAAGACGTGCATCGCATGGCGGAGGCCAACAAGGCCTTTGCGCATTATCGCTGGTAGCGTAGTTTCTCTCGTGCTGCAGTTGGGCCACGCTGCTGAGGCATCGGTGGGTCCTGTGCGTTGCAGCGAAGTCGGTGGCTCGACGTTGCAGCATCGTTGTTTTTAGGGCTCGGGCAGAGATTAAACATGGCAAGGCAAACGCCGCTAGAGCGGACGAGGAATATCGGCATCATGGCGCATATCGATGCCGGTAAGACGACGACCACGGAGCGCATCCTGTACTACACCGGCGTTTCGCACCGGATGGGCGAGGTCCATGACGGCGCAGCCACGATGGATTGGATGGAGCAGGAGCGGGAGCGCGGCATTACGATCACGGCGGCTGCGACGACCTGTTTCTGGAAAGACCACCGCATCAATATTATCGATACGCCCGGGCACGTGGATTTTACGATCGAAGTCGAGCGCTCTCTCCGGGTGCTGGATGGAGCCGTGGCGGTGTTCGATTCCGTGCAAGGCGTGGAGCCCCAGTCGGAAACGGTTTGGCGTCAGGCGGATAAGTACAACGTGCCGCGAATCGCATTCATGAATAAAATGGACCGGATCGGAGCAGATTTTTACGCCGGCGTGAAATCCATGGTGGACCGGCTTGGCGCAAATCCTGTTCCCGTTCAGCTGCCGATCGGCCGTGAGGCGGAGTTTCGCGGGTCCGTGGATCTCGTGACGATGAAAGCTTACCTGTATGACGATGAAACGCTCGGTGCGAAGTATGTCGTCGGAGACATTCCGGCCTCGATGACCGATATAGCCAAAGAGTATCGCGAGAAAATGCTTGATGCGGTGGCCGAATTCGACGAGCAGGCGATGGAGAAATATCTGAACGGCCAGTCGCTCTCGACCGAGGAAATCAAGCGGGCGATCAGAGCTGGCACGATCGCAATGAAAATCACGCCGGTGCTGTGCGGGTCGGCCTTCAAGAATAAGGGCGTGCAGCAGTTGCTCGATGGCGTCGTGGAATACCTGCCCTCGCCGCTCGATGTTCCGCCGGTGGTCGGCATCGATCCGTCCTCCGAAAAGGAAGTGAAGCGGTCGGCGAGCGACAGCGAACCGTTTGCCGCGCTGGCGTTTAAAATCATGACGGATCCATTTGCCGGACAGCTCACGTTCTTTCGGGTGTATTCCGGAACCCTCAAGACCGGCACGGCCGTGCTCAATATTACGAAGGGCACGAAAGAGCGGATCGGCCGGCTGCTGAAAATGCATGCCAATAAGCGGGAAGACATCGAAGTCGTCTATGCCGGTGATATCGCGGCGGCAGTCGGCCTCCGTGGAGCGACGACCGGTGACACGTTGAGCGATGAAAAGCACCCGGTGTTGTTGGAGGTCATGAAGTTTCCCGAGCCGGTCATTGCCATGGCTATTGAGCCGAAAACCAAGCCGGATCAGGAAAAGATGGCTGTGGGGCTGCAGAAGTTGGCGCAGGAAGATCCGTCGTTTCGCGTGCGGACGGACGAGGAAACGGCGCAGACAATCATCGCGGGCATGGGCGAGTTGCATTTGGAAATCATCGTGGATCGTCTTTTTCGCGAATTTAAAGTGGAGGCCAATGTCGGCAAGCCCGAGGTGGCCTACCGTGAGACGATCCGGAGGCCGGCTGAGGCGGAAGGCAAGTACATCAAGCAGACCGGCGGGCGCGGCCAATACGGGCATGCGGTGATTACGGTTGAACCGCTTGAGGCCGGCAAGGGCTTTGAGTTTGTGAACGATGTTGTCGGTGGCGCGATCCCTCGCGAGTTTATCCCGGCGATTGAGAAGGGCATCAAGGAACGGATGGAGACGGGCGTGCTGGCGGGCTATCCAGTCCGTGATATTCGCGTGACGCTGACCGACGGTTCCTACCACGATGTGGACTCCAATGAAATGGCCTTCAAAATCGCCGGTTCCATGGCGTTTCAGGATGCCTGCAAGCGGGCTGATCCGGTGCTGCTCGAGCCAATCATGAAAGTGGAAGTGCTCGTGCCGCAGGAATTCATGGGCGACGTGATCGGCAATCTCAACGGGCGGCGCGGCAAGATCCATGGCATGAAGGTGCGTGCCGGCTCGCAGGCGATCGATGCGGCCGTTCCGCTCAGCGCCATGTTCGGCTACTCGACGGATTTACGTTCGCGCACCCAGGGGCGCGCGACGTACAGCATGGAATTCGACCGGTACGAACAAGTGCCGAGGCAGATTGCGGAAGAAATTATCGCCAAAAATCGCGGCGAATAGAACTCTAAAAGGAGCGTGAGCTATGGCGAAGGGCAAGTATGAGCGGCGCAAGCCGCA